>CAZRDD010000386.1:0-5290 GCA_964598675.1 uncultured Parafilimonas sp. | reverse complement strand
AGCTTTGTAAGATCTGAATTATAAATAGATGTTAGGCTTGCGCGACTAATATAATTTTTTGAAATATTGGCATTTTTTGAAATTAGAAGGAATTCGATATTTTCAATGTTGAGTTCATAAAAGTTATTTTCATATATATACTTTTGCAGTAAATTATATTCCACATTTTCTGTCAAATATTTTAGCTTGATGGATAATAGCGGAAGTATTCTTTGCAATTTTTTGAAGTGATCTGGGTTAGAAAATAAGGTGAAAAAATATTTGCAATTGTTTAAACAGCTACTTATCTGGCCATCTCTATTTTGTTTGATAATATCTTTTTCATCGGCGTAATAAACAATATCCCTTAAATATATTTCTTTTATTTCGTCTGAAAATGAATTGTTGTTTAATACTTTTTTACAGAAATCTTCATCTTTGTCGCACAAGTAATTGATAAATTCTATTTTTTTATTGCCATTATTAAAATAAATATCAACAAAATCAAAGAAATTTTCTTTTAGTTCTATGATGGTCTTGAAAATCGAATTAAGTCTTTCAGACTCTTTTGGTAAAGTATTTAAGAGTTCGTCTAAAAGGGTTATGTTTAAAATCTCTCTATTTTCAAATTCAGAATTGAACAGCCGCTTAACTATGTTTTTTATTTTTACAAGATTATAGTTAAATGGAAGCGCTTCTTTATATTTAATGCTTAATAAAAATTGCTTGTCTGATTCAGTTATACTTTCTGGAAAAAAATATGAAATGTAGTCATTGTAAGACTCGTCGATATATCCTTTTTCCAACATCCATACTAATATTTTGTATTTGTTTAATATCTCTTTGCCAAATATATCTTTTCCATTTTTTATTATCAACTGCTGTAGTGAATATTTGTTTAAATCATATGAGTCCTTTTTTAGTCGTGTTATTTGCCCCTTAAGTTGTGTGATTTGACGTTCTTTCCCTTCAGACAGTTGGTATGTTAAATCAGAAAGTGACATTCCGTCAAAAATCTCTTTTTCAAATTCGGATATGTTTTTTCGAAAAGTAATTGCCTGTCCGTTCTGAGAGATGAATTCTATAGTGTTTGCAAATAGTAATTTATTGAATCCATTCTCGGAATAAAGTTCTCCAACAGTAATTTGGGGTGAACGATTTATTTGAAGATAGATAGTATTTGTGTTATTTGACAATAATTTGTATATATAAAATGCTTTAATTTCTTCAATACTTTTGGACTGAATATTTTGAAGAACTTCTATTTTTTTGTTGATATTACTTATTTGTTGCTCTATTGATTCATTCGCTCTTATCGTATATTCTGTGCGGTCGTTTAGTATTTTATACATTTCGCCGGTATTATAGTTTAGTTTCGAAAACTCCAACGGATAAAAATTTTTGCATAGCACGACAGCAAATATTTTTTCGTCTCTGAGTCTGAATTTTTCAAGCCTTTTCTTATATACTAAATATTCATTAACTATATTTTTCAATTGGCGCATATCTTCTATGAAAAGTGAAATATCTTCTACGAAGTGGATTGGTATATCTTGTATTTCTTTTATTTTTAGATATTGCAAAAGTTTGTCACCTGAATTGGCGGGATTAATCACCGGTATAACTGGAATAATGAAGTCGAAGAATTTTGTGCGCTCTTTTTCTTTGAAGAGTTCGTCTTTAATTGCATAAATAAAAGTTATTTTTTTTGTTACATCCTTCGACTTATTAAGTATAAAATTGAGTTCTCTTAGGTGAGTGAATATTTCGGTGTCGTTGAATCTGTCTAGGTCCTCAATTAAGACAACTTCCAGTTTTGCCGATTGAAAGACATAGATTATTTCCTCGAGGTGCTTATTTAATATTGAATTTTGGTCCGTAAGATCTATTTCACCATCTTTTACGTTGAGTTTGCTGATTTTAGCGTTTAGGAGTTTTTGAAGGATTTTGCTTATCAATAGCACTAACCCGATTAGTGTTATAATTATCATTATTACCTTCAAATAGAGATGTTCTTTTTCATGGAAAACAGTTTTAAAATATTTTGATATTTTTAAGGAGTGTAAAGTACCAAGGAGGTCGTTGTTAATTGTTCCTGCTAAAGCTAATAGCCAAATGGAAACTAGAGATGCTACTCCGAGTAATTTCGGTAAACTTAGGCTGTTGATTCTTTTAAATCTAGAATATTTTGTTCTTCTCGGATCTATTTGATAAAATATCTGGAGTAATATGTTTGCCTCTATATTTTCTTTGGACAACTTCTGATTGCTAGATACAATTACACTAGTATTGTTATTCAAATCTGGTGATGAGTCAGTTTTTAGCTTTTGTAAGCCGTCATTGAATGTTGCTAGAGAAATGGTGATGTGTTTTTTGTTCGTGAGTTCAATAAAGCTTTTAAGAATACTGCTTTTTCCAGAGCCGTATGGGCCTGTCAAGGCAATGTTTCTTGCGTTTGGATTGTTTACTGCCCAGTTTAAAGCGTCAATATAAGAGGCATTTTGTTTTGGGTCAGAAATAGGAGTCAAATCGTCGAATTTCAAATCGCCTGTTTTAGTTATTAGTTTGGTATGCCATTGATTTAGAAGGTGTATAAGCTTTTCTAATAGTTTTGAAAGGGTGGATTTTAAGTTTATTTTCATAAATTGAATATATTTTATTTTTTTTTATTTCAAAGGGTTTGCCTATAATTTTTTAAAAAGCCCGGATTTGTCATGAAAAGGCCTTTACGAAGGTGAATCTTGCGGTGATAAAAAAGGTGCAAATAAATTTGTACCAGGCTGTGAAATCTGTAAGCTTCCCCAAACCTTGCCATGCAGGCAATACCCACAAGCCGCGCTCCAGCAACCAGCAACTTGAAACCCCAGCCTGCTCTGCCGCCACATATTATACCGCCGAAGTGTGCGACGCAAGGAACGATGCCTTATAATCCGTTGCCTGGTCCCCCAAAAAAATAAAAGAAGCCCTGTTTAAAAATCTGCACAGCATTGCTGTTAATCTATGGACCTTTTTCTCCCGTTTTAACGATGGGCAATGGACTTCCCCCATAGGCCTTCTTCACCAGCCTTTTACTATGAACCATGGACAATGGACCTCCGCCTTTCACCATGGGCCATGGACTATGGACCATGGACTGACAAAAAAAATACCAATCGGTATATTTTTTCTATATTTGTTACACATCAACACCATACCATGACCAAAGCGGAGCGTACCAGGCAGTTTATTATAGAAAAAACGGCACCCCTGTTTAATGCAAAGGGGTATGCGGGCACCTCCATAAACGATCTTATGGCCGCCACCGGGCTAACCAAAGGCGGCATTTATGGCAATTTTGAGAACAAGGATGAGGTTGCCCTGGCTGCCTTCGACCATAATTTTGGCACCATCACCGCCTACTTGCGGCAAAAAATAGAGGCGCGCCCCCGAATGGCGGATAAACTGCTGGTGTACCCACAGGTATACCGCCATTTTTTAACCCTGCCCTTTTTACAGGCAGGCTGCCCCATACTAAACACCGGCACCGAGGCCGACGATACGCACCCCCTGCTGCGCAAAAAAGCCGTGGATGCTCTTAGGTTGTGGCGCGCATCAATTATAAAACATATTGAGGCAGGCATAAAAACAAACGAAATAAAAGCAGGCACCAATGCTAAGGAGTTTGCAGCGGTACTTATGTCTCTTATTGAGGGGGCGGTATTGCAGGCCAAAGTTACCGGCAGCCCCGCTGTGCTGCGCCTTACTATGGATTACCTGGAAAAAATGATAAAAGCGCTGGAAGCTTAAATTTTTTTACGCTAAAATATACCAATCGGTATAATATATACATAAACCGCCTTTACAACAAAGCGGTAACACAAAAAACAATTGCATGATTACGCTAATGATTATACACGAAGTTGACGATTACACCAACTGGAAAACTGTGTTTGATGATGCCGCCACCATACGCAGGGAGGCTGGTGAAACGGAGTACCGCCTGTACGCTTACCATAACCAGCCCAACAAGGTTATACACCTTAGTGTTTGGGTTAGTATGGCCGCAGCAGAGGCGTTTTTCCACTCGCCCAGGCTGGTTAAATTAAGGCAGGAAGCAGGTGTGCATCAGCCGGAATTTATTTACCTGCACCCGCTTGAAGCGGCAGTGCTATAAGGGGTACAAATATTTAGTGTTAAAATATTCAATAATCAATGTTCAATAAGCAATGCACAGGTAAAAGAACGGGCCGTAGCTGCATTGAATATTGAAATGTAAGCATAAAGGAGTTTATTTAAAGGATAGTAAAAGCCCGCTTGCGGTGCCCTTGAACATTAATTGTTGGGCATTGATTATTGAATAGTAAAACACATCATTAACCAGTGTTTAATGTAAAAGATATTCGCTTGTATTGCCCTTGAAGATTGATTGTTGAGCATCGATTATTAAATAGTAAAAAAATTGTTTACCATGCATACCATGTCTGCATCCTCGTTCAGCATTGTGCCCACCACCACTACTGATGCGCCGTTTATATACACGTTGTTTGAGGATTCTATTGCTTGCATACAACAACATAATTACTCAGGCTGGTCTACTTACGACAAGGCTTTTATTCTGCGCGACATAGCCCGGCAACTGCAGTTTAAAATAGTAAGCGGTAACAGTATATTGTGCGTTTTTAGCATTTGCTATACCGACCCATTAATTTGGCGGCACCTGGAAAAAGGCGATGCCATTTACCTGCACCGTATAGTGGTAAACCCGCAGTTTAAAGGGCAGCAGCAATTTGCCAGGGTACTGCAATGGGCAACGCTGCAGGCCAGGCAAAAAGGCCTTACTTATATACGCATGGATACATGGGCCGCCAACCCAAAAATTATTGAGTATTACAAAAGTTATGGCTTTACGCATGTTGAAAACTATACCACCCCTAACACGCCACAATTGCCCATGCAGCACCGCAACCTTACTGTTGCCCTGCTGCAACATATACTTTAACCGTTAAAACAAAAACTTATGCAGCAGGAAAAATGGTTTAACCGCAGCTTTAATTTTACCAGCAACCAGCAGGTGTTTCCGGCAGTGATGGAGCGGCTTTGGGGCACACCGGCAAGGCTGGAGGAGAAACTGCGCCACGCCCCCGAAAACATACTTACGCTTACCCCCAATAACACCTGGAGCATTAAGGAAAACATTGGCCACCTTACCGACCTTGAACCGCTTTGGCAGGGCCGCCTGCAGGATATTTTAAACGGTGCGGAGCTAATGCGCCCTACCGACCTGCAAAACACCCAAACGCACCTGGCCAATCACAATGCTACCCCGTTGCCC
>CAZRDD010000385.1:0-5293 GCA_964598675.1 uncultured Parafilimonas sp. | reverse complement strand
GGGAAAATCGGTTTGCAGGCTGTCCAGCGCGGCCACGCCTTTTTGCCAGGCTTCGCTGGCAGCGGCGGCGGTAACATCATCGCTCCAGGTACTCTCGTACAGGCCCGCATATTGCAGGGGCATATCATCCCAAAAAATAGGGATGCGGTTATTCTCCCTGGCAAATGCGCATACCCTTTTAAGCCAGTACAGGTTAAGGGCCATCATACCCTGTTTATCGGCGGTAGGCTTACAGCGCGGGCACAGGCCAATATTGCCAATTTCGTCGCCGCCAATGTGCAGGTATTTTGAGCCGGGGGTGGCTTTTATGGCATCGCGGTACAGGTCGAACAATACCTGGTACGTACCCTCGTTTAGCGGACAAAAAGCCCAGTGGCTGTACGGCAGTTCGCGCAGGTTGGCGTATTCCTCATGTTTTAAAATAAAAGTAGCATGGCCCAGGCCCTGCACCAGCGGCGTAATTTCAATGTTGCGCTGGCGGGCATAACGGGTAAGGGCGGCCATTTCATCAATGCTAATGGACTGCGGTGCGCCCACCAACGGCTGCAACTGGTAGCGCAGCTTATCTTCAAACTCAAACACCACGGCGTTTATTTTATAGCGGGCCAGCCTGTCAATGCTTTCGTAATAATAGTTTATATGGTCCAGGTGGTGCTTAACATCAAAATGAACGGCACGGTAGCTAAGGGCCGGGTAATCGGTAATGGTGCAGGCCGGTACCGGTTTGTTAAAATCGCGGGCATCCTCCAGCAACTGCTGCAGCGACTGGCAGCCGTAAAACAGGCCCGCCTGCCCTTTGGCCGTTATGGTAATATTGTTTGAAGTAACGGTGAGGATGTACCCCTCCGGCGAGGGGATGGTGCTGAGGGAGGTGTCAACCGATAAAATTACGGTGCCTTTGCCCGCAGGTGCACTGTACTCCACCACCGGCAGCGGTAACAGCAGCGCACCCAGTACCGGCAGGCTGCCGCCGCCTTTAAGCGTTATTTGCCGCAGACTGGCCAGTGTAAACCCGCCCTGGCCGTTTAAGGTTATGCTGGTGGGCTGAGGCAACAGTTTAAAAGGGTAGGGCAAAGCCCCTGCAAACAACTGTGCGGCAAGCAAAAAGCAGGCAGCTAACGGCAGAAAAATATATTTCTTCATAATGGCAAAATGTTGGGTTTACCCGTTAAATGTTAAGGGGTTACGGTGGCGCTGGCAAGCTTATATATTTTACCATCGGCCTTGGTTAAAATGTACAGTTCGCCCTGCATGTCCTGTCCAAAATGAAGGTCAACACGGTCGCTGCCGCAGGCTTCTTTAAGCGTGCGGGGCTGGTTGTTTATGGTAATTTTCCACTCTTTTATAGTGGCTAAACTGCCCTGCTTCATATCGGCCAAGGTGGTATAAAACAACCTGCCGGTGGGTATATCGCCAAACAAAAACTTGCCTTTTAAAGCCGGTATGGCCTTGCCACGGTATTCAAAACCGCCAGCAATGGCCTTGCCTTCATCGTGGTCGTACTCCGCAACGGGGTAAGTAAATTTATAGGTGCTGTCGTTGGCTGGCAGGGGGTACACGCTGCCCACGTTGCCGTTAATGCCCGCGCTAACAAAATGCCCTTCGCGCAGGGGCCAGCCATAATCATGGCCCGGTGCAATAAGGTTAATGCTTTCAATATTGGCCTGGCCTATGTTGGGTACAAACAACTGGCCCTGTGTACCCCAGGTAAGGCGGTGCGGGTTGCGGAAGCCATAAGCATACACCTCCTTAGCGCTTCCGCTGGTTTGCACAAAAGGATTATCGGCTGGTATGCCGTACTGCCCGTTGGCGCTGTTGTGGCCCAACGGGTTTATGCGCAGTATGGTGCCCCATACGCCTTTGTAATTGTGGGCCAAAAAGCCGAAACCTTCCTCCACAGCGCCACCATCGCCCATGCCAATGTACAGCAAGCCATAGTCCTTGCTGCTGGGGGTGGCATAAGGGTTAAAAGCAATTTCCTGCATGCCGTGTATGCCCGTAACCACGTTAACACGCAGCAGCTCCCGGCTGGTGCCGGTAAACGTATCGGCATTGGGGTTGTTGGTTTTCCACTCGGTAAGTACCCATTGCATGGTTACTTTAATGGTATCGGCGTAGGCAAAATCGGCTTTGGCGCTGCCAGCCGCCTCGGTATGCGTAGTATAGAAAATACCGTTTACGGCAAAGCCGGGATGAAAAGCAAAACTGCCCAACCCGGTGGCCAGCCCCGGCTGATTGATGAATTTGGGTTTTTGAGCAGCCATATCAAGGTACACCACCGGCTGGCTGCCTTTTAGTTTATACAGCTTGCCCTGAAGGTCGTTTACAAACAGGGTGCCGGTTACCGGCTGAAAGCCCAGCCTGGTAATACGTGCCAAAGGCGGTTTATTGCTGGTGGCCGGAAACTGTGCAAACGGCTGAATATTTACCGTTAACCCCGATGCCGCTATGGGCGCAGGGTAGGGGTTGGCAATGCCGCCGCTGCTGGCAGCACTTTTGTCATTGCTTTTGTGGGTGTTTAAAAAGGCCAGTACGGCAGTTAGCTGCGCTGGCGTAAGGCCCTCAAAAGGGGGCATCACTGCTTTTTTATAGCTTATATACAAGTGGTTGGCCAGGGTATCGCCCGACTGTATTACCTGCTGCGAATTTTTAATAAAATGCTCCAGCCACTCCCTGCCCAACTGGCTGGTTACGCCGCTTAGCTGCGGGCCAATACCATTTTGCTTAAAGTTGTGGCAGCCGCTGCAGTTTTGGGTAAAAATGGCTTCGCCGGTAGCAATGGTGGTGCTGTCTGCCGGGTAGCTGCTGTTGCCTGGGCTGCCGGTATTGCAACTGCTTATGGCAAGGGCTGAAATGGCTGCTGCTGCGGTAAATAAATATTTAATCATATTGGTGCAATGGCTGTTGTTTTTGGCTGTAAGGTGGTTTTCGCGCAAAGCCGCAAATGCGCAAGTAGTATTTTGTGCGATGAAGCCCTTTAATCTTTCCCTTTTTCTCCGCCCCAGAAGGTTTTCGCGCAAAGCCGCCAAGGCGCAAAAAAAAGTATTTTGGGAGAGATGAAGGCCACTATGTTTCTTCTTTGAACACCTGTGGCTTTTGAAAATCCTCACAAAAGCTGTCCCTCATGCTACTTCTTTATCAACGCCCTTTGGTGGTTTTCGCGCAAAGGAGCCGCTAAGGCGCAAAATAGTGTTTTGGGTGATGAGGCCCTTTACCACTTTCCTTTTATAGACTTAGCGCCTTTGCGTCTTCGCGCGAAACATATTCCCTTTTATAAACATAGTGCCTTTGTGCCTTCGTGCGAAATATTTTCTACCCTAACATGCCCCTTTTTATTTAAGCGCCAGTATTTTTTTGATGATGATGTAATAGTTGTTGGTGGCCAAACTTTTTTCCAGGCCTGCCGCGGCGGATGCATCGTTGTTAAACACGGCAATGGTGTACTGGTGTACGGGGTTGCTGTACGCGGACTGTTGTTTAAGTTGCTCCGCCAGTTTGGCTGCTTCGGCGGCAGCACCTTTGGCCTGCAGCAGTTGCAGGGCCAGCAGGGTGGCAAAGTTGGGCCGGGTAAGGTTATCATCGGTTTGGGTGTACGCAATCACCGAATCCCTAAGGGCTTTAGCCCCGGCGGCATTGCCTGTTTTTTCAAGGCAAATGGCCTGCAGGTATTGCTGCAAACGGTCATCCGGGTTGTAGGGGGCACCCACGCCCAGGCTCTCCGGCCACGCGCGCGACTGCACCAGTTTGGCCAGTGCCGGTTTGTATTTTTTGGCATTCATCAAATCAATGGCGGCATTAATAAGGGCCTGCTCGTACACTTTTTTGCCCTGCACGCTGCCTTCAAACGGCAGAATGTAAGTATCGGCCAGTGTTTTTGTGCTTGCATCGTACAGGCCATTGGCAAGCTGTATACGGGCATGCTGCAAGGCAAGGTTGTAGTTGCCTTTAAACTTTATATTGGCCTCCGTGGATATTTGCAGGGCGGTTTTAACATCGGGTATGGCCTCGTAGGCATCCAGCAGTTTGCCCCAGTTGCGCCAGTCGCCAGGGGCCAGGGTTTTGGCCCTTTGCAGGTCGGCCAGTTGCTGCGCATCGTCTTTGCTCTTCAGCAAAAAGGCACGGCTGGTGTAAAAAGGCGCATAATCGGGCTGGTTACCACAGGCGTTAAACAGTTGCAGGGCTTCATCCACACGGCCTATGCCCCAGTAGTTAAGGGCCAGGTAGTATTTAAACTTCCAGTGGTTGTTTTTGGCCACAGCCCATTGCAGGGGGGCTACTGTTTCCAATCGGTAAGGAAAAACAAATTCCGGCCCTGCCGCAGCAGCATTGGCCAGTGCCGCTTCATCTTTGGTTAGGTATGCCTGCCATAACGCTAACAGCGGGTGCTGCGGGGCTTTGGCACTAACGGCCAGCGCATCATCCGTTAAGCCGAAATTTACATAATCCAGCATTACTTCCTGCCAGGTTTGGTAGGGAAACTCGTTGGTAATGCTGCCTTTAAAAGCCGCCAGGTTATCCTCAGTGGGGTGCAGCAGGTATTTTTCAAACTGCGCAAAATGGTTAAGCGGGTCAAGCCGGGTAATGGTTTCCAGCGTTTTATCCGCCATCTCCACATTGCCCGCCCTGCGGTATTGCACCGCCAGTGCCTGCAAGGCAGCGCCGTTGCTGTTATTAAAGTTCAACGATTGTTGTGCATAATGCTGTACCAGCGGCAGGTTGTTAAGCTGTAGTTCAACCCCTGCCATCTGCGCATAGGCCGCCGAGCGGTACTCCATGCTGCGGGCCGCCCAGCCAAAAGTTTCCAGCGCATTTATGGCATCGCCTTTGGCGCGGTAGGTAATGCCCGCAAAGTAGTTGGCAGCGGGGTGGTAGGCATCCAGTTGCAGGGCCTGGTTGGCGTAATACAGCGCGGTATCGTACTGGTAGCTGCGGTATCCAAGTTCGGCCATGGCCGCGTAAGCATCAATATACACGGCATCTTTGGCCAGGCATTTTAAAAAATACGTTTTTGCTTCAGTATAATTCCTGCCTTTTTTAAGCTCCATAGCAAGCCTGTACAGGTGCGCGGCGCTGGCAGTATCATCGGGTATGGTGGTAACAAAAGGCCGTTTAATAAGGTTGGTGTTAAGGCTGGCATGTTTAAGGTCCATACCCTGTATGGTAACCTCGTAAGGCGCGCTATCGGCCAGCGGCACATCGGCCTTAAACACATCCATGGGTTTAAACTGCTTATCAGCGGTGTAAATTACTTTATCGCCCGTGGTAACCACTATTTTGGCATTGGCAAAGGCCA
>CAZRDD010000384.1:0-5302 GCA_964598675.1 uncultured Parafilimonas sp. | reverse complement strand
AAATCACCTTTCACAGGCCGTCAGGTGAGGAAATAAGACACAGGGATTCCGATGAGCGTTGCGAAAATATTTTTTCAATATTTCACCTTAGTGCTGGCTACGAATTAAAGCTGAATGCTAAAAATGCATTCAGGTTTGAACCATATTTAAAACTGCCACTGTCTGGCATAGGTGAGGGCGCTTTACCCGTAACCAGCAGCGGTATATATATAAATTTCACCCATTCGTTTTTTAAATAACAGGTAAGCCCTGTTTTTATAAAAATAGAGAAGTTATGTAGTGAATTATACAGATTTAACAAATTAGGTTAAACCCGGAATTATTTACCATTAATTATGCAGCCAAGGCAGATGGTTTCTGTCGTTTAACGCAAAGTACAGGTACTGATACATTGCGTGCAGGCGGTGCTTTTTTACAAAGTGTCATTTAATGTAAAAAAAATAATTTTCTCGTAACAAGTTCGGTTGTAAGTATAATAATATAGCATGAAGAGTATATTAGAAATAGTAACTATCCTAACATTTATATTTTGTGTTTCAATGCTGCAAAGCATGGATAAGCCATGCATTGGTTTTATGCACAGGTGCCCACCGCCAGCAACGCTTAATGCAAAAGATACAACGCAATTTTCGGTTAACAATACTTTGATAAATGGCCAAAAAGTTGAGCAATTAAACCGGCCAGGTAGTGGGGATAAAGCTCATTCTGCTAAATCAAATAACAACGAAACGTTAGCAAACAGCGGGGAAGATAGTTTAAAAGACGGACCTGTTGCAATACCTGCTGGTTATTATGCGCAACAATAAAATACATGCTTTAATGGTTTGGGATTGTGATATAGAATTGGATAGAATATATTTTCTAATTGCAATTAATTAAGTGCAAATGAAAAGTGGTTTTTAAAGAGGCGCATTAACGCTGTTGCATAAATTTTATTGTTTTATAAGTACGTGAATACGCACAAATTAATTACAAATTTTGTAACAGGCTTTTTTTAGTGTTTCTGGCACTTTTATTGAATGAGATTTATTAATAACTGTTAATCTGTTGATATAAAAAACAATTTCAGTAAGTATGTAGCAATCGTTTTAGTATTATTCTTTCAAAAAAAATTGTTTTGTTATTATGTGTATCAGAGTAATAAAGCAATTACCCTTCTAAACAATAAACCTGGAATTATGTGTAACGTTCATTCCCCTTCGTGCCACAACGTGGCTGCGGCTTTCAGGCGAAAGCCCTATCGTAGTAGTTTGTATTTAAAGCGGCCATATCGTGCTTTAAAAAATATTTTTCTTACTTCTGCTTAAATATGCTTAACGCTATTTAAAAAATAACTCCTGTTATTACATTAACCCTTTGCATGCAATAGCTCTTTATAGATGTACTGATGTTTTATAAAACAACAGTATAGCCTGTTATTGATGCCAATGATTGTATGGAGAATTGGTGCGTGGTATCTTTTGAAAATAATATACTGGTATTAAATGGCAGCACCGTGACGAATGTCATGCCTTTCCAACAAATACTATATTTATTTTGTACTATTTATTCAATTTTATTTATGCGAAAAGTCTTTAAAATATTGGCTTTAATAGTTGTTGTTATTGCCCTGGCAGCAACTGGCATTTGGTATTATGTTTTTGTGTGGTCTGCAAACCATCACAGGAGTGCAGCCGATGAAAAAGGCATAGTAGTAACTGCTGCCATGCTTGTTGAAACATTTGAAAAAAGCGAACAAAAAGGCAACACGCTTTATCTTGATAAAACGCTCGAAATAACTGGCGAGGTAGTTTACTCAAAAGCCAACCAGGCAGGCAAGCAAACAATCATGCTTAAAAGCGATGACCCAATGGCTGGTGTTTTGTGTACATTAATAACACAAGGCGCGCCGGTTAAAGAAGGCGAATCCGTTACCATAAAAGGTATTTGCAATGGCTTTTTAAGCGATGTGGTTATAACAAATGCTGTGCTGTTACAAGGCGGCAATAAATAATTTCTTTCAATTTAATTAGTAAACCTGGAATATTATGAAGCAAAAAATAATAATAGCAGCATTGGTGCTGTTTGCAGTTGCTTACGGTTGTAAGCATCAAATGGTACAAATAGGTACAAGCCCAACGCCTGTGCCGGTTACTCCACCCACTGATACATCTTCGGGCCATGTAAGCGATACGGTTTGTTTTCAGGCGCAGGTGCTTCCTCTCTATCAAACCTATTGCGCACGTGCCAGTGGTTGCCATAGCGGTAACGGTGGTGGCGAAGGCAGCGAAGTGGTGCTTACTGATTACTGGAATATCATGAAAGGCATCAGGGCCAAAAATCCATCGGAAAGCGATTATTTCACAAGAATTGGCCACGGCATGCCCCCAAAAAACGAGCCCAATATGAGCTCCGATCAAATTGCCACCATTCAAAAATGGATTAACCAGGGGGCACTT
The DNA here is from genome assembly GCA_964598675.1 of uncultured Parafilimonas sp. Taxonomy (GTDB): domain Bacteria; phylum Bacteroidota; class Bacteroidia; order Chitinophagales; family Chitinophagaceae; genus JABDFW01. The sequence goes on along the minus strand of CAZRDD010000384.1, from coordinate 2,864 downwards.
AACACCACCTGCAGCGGCGGCACCTGCGATACAAGCAAATACACTTACACCAATAGTGCCTCAATCATTTTTGCCACTCATTGTAATGGTTGCCATGGTGTGGCACCAGGTTCGGGCAACACCGTTTTAAGCAGTTATACTTCAGCAGTTGCAGCAGTAAATAACAATAAACAATTGTTTTTAAATGCCATTAACTACACTGCGGCTATCAGCGCACAAAACATGCCGCAAGGCGGCAAACTGAGCGATTGCGAGATACAACAGTTAACAAAATGGGTAAACAAAGGGATGCCACAATAATATATATTATGAAATCAACAATAGTTAAAGCAACAGGGGTGGTAATAACCGCAGGTGTCTTGTTTTTTGCAATTATGCAGTCGGGGTGTTATTATGACAAGGCCGATCTTGTGTATCCGCCTTCAACAAAAACCTGCGATACCACGGGTACAACGTATAGCAGCACGGTAAAAACTATTTTAACGGCCAATTGCTACAGTTGCCACAGTGGTACAGCCGCATCGGGCGGTGGTATTGTGTTAGATACCTACACAGGTTTGCAGCCGTATGTTAAAAACGGCCATTTACTTAACGATATAAAGCAGGTGGCGGGTGCTGACGCCATGCCCAAAGGCGGCGCAAAAATGGATGATTGCAGCATCGCTAAAATAGCGGCCTGGGTTGCAAAGGGCGCACCAAATAATTAAACATTTTAAAAAAAAGTACAGTATGAAAAAGGTAGTAATAGCATGCATGTTTTTGGCAGGGGTAATAAGTAATGCACAAGCACAAAAACTCTATTCAACAAATACAGGGCAAATTGGTTTTTATGCAGGCACACCGCTGGAAGATATTAGAGCGGTAAACAACGAGGCAGAAAGTAAGTTTCTGCAAAAAAACGGGCAGATAATATTTGGGGTGCTTATAAAAGGGTTTGTATTTAAAAATGCATTGATGCAGGACCATTTTAACGAGAATTACATGGAAAGCACCAAATTTCCCAAGGCCGATTTTAAAGGTTTTATTACCAATATAGCCACGGTAGATTTTACAAAGCCAGGCGTTTACAATGTTACCGCTGCGGGCGATTTAACCATACACGGCGTAACCCAAAAGGTACAAACAACCGGCACGCTGGAAGTAAAAGGCACAGGCGCTGTTATACAAACCAAGTTTAAAATAAAGCTTGCCGATTACAATGTAACAGGCAATTATATAGGTACCAAAATTGCGCCGGAAGTAGAACTATCAGTAAACTGCCAATACCAATAACATGCAATACAATATAAAAATATGTTTTTTAACGGCGGTTTTAGGCTTAGTGGGGGCTGCCTCTATAGCCCAAAAAACGACGACCGATACTACCGACCTTTTTAAAATGATGGATAAAGAGGCGCAAACGCCCGACCGTTCAAAAACGGATTATGTTACGGCCACTTTTAAAACAACCAGGCTCATCAATGGGCAGTCTGTTGAAAATGTGGGCAGGGGGGTGCTTGATGTTAGAATATCGCACCGCTTTGGCACCCTTAACAGCGGAGCCTACCAGTTGTTTGGGTTAGACAATGCCTCTAACAGGATAGGTGTTGACTACGGTATTTTACGTACCCTTATGGTTGGCGTGGGCAGAAGCAGTTATCAAAAACAGTTTGACGGGTTTGTAAAATTTAAACTGTTAACGCAGTCCACCGGCAAGGTAAATATGCCGGTTTCCGTAAGCTATGTTGGTACCACTATTCTAAAAACGTTAAAGAGTACGGATACTGTTAAAGCAAACTATACTGACAGGTTTTATTTTGCGCACCAGCTTATCATTGCCCGTAAGTTTAACGATTATGTGTCGCTGCAAGTAGTGCCCACCATGGTGCATTATAACCTTGCAGCCCTTCATACCCAACCAAACGACCTTTTTTCGGTAGGGGTGGGCGGCAGGCTCCGCCTGAGTAAAAGGATAAACCTTACCGCCGAATATTACTACCAGTTGCCGCAGTCGCGGTTGCCCGGCTCTTACAATTCCCTCTCCCTGGGGCTGGATATTGAAACCGGCGGCCACGTATTCCAGTTTCACGTTAGCAACTCAACAGGCATGACGGAACGTACCTTTATTAACGAAACCACCGACAGGTGGGGCGATGGCGGCATACACTTTGGCTTCAATATATCGCGTGTGTTTACCGTAGTTAAGCCCGCCGCATTTAACAACAAGTGGTAAATGGTGTTTTAAAGTACAAAATATATATCTTTGCAGCCCCGGGTAGATTTGTTTATTGTTCACCCTGGGGCTGTATTATTTAACCTAAGTGCAAACGCATTTTTGTTACTGAACTAATAAACGCCGGAAAACCTCGTCTTTTTTAATATTTTCCTCCGTTTTTAAGCTATCCAGTACCAGCCTGCCAGCCGCACTTTTACAGCCAGTTACAATAACCAGCATTACTAACACTTTAATTTGCAGGCAATGAAGACAATTGAGCAGTGTTTGAAGGAGCGCATTTTAATTATTGATGGTGCTATGGGCACCATGATACAGCGGCATAAACTTACCGAAGCCGATTACCGGGGCGAAAGGTTTAAAAACTGGCCCAGCGATGTTAAGGGCAATAACGACTTATTGTGCCTTACCCAGCCACATATAATTGAGGGCATACACCTGCAGTACCTGCAGGCCGGGGCCGATATTATTGAAACGGATACTTTTAATGCCCAAACCGTATCGTTGGCCGACTATAATATGCAGGAGCTTGCTTACGAGCTTAATGTAGCAGCCGCACAGTGTGCCCGCAGGGCTGTAAATACCTTTTTGGCCTCGCCGGAAGGCAAAACAGCAGGCGAAAAATTTGTAGCGGGAGCCATAGGGCCCTTCA
>CAZRDD010000383.1:0-5302 GCA_964598675.1 uncultured Parafilimonas sp. | reverse complement strand
GATGAACCCGGTGCAGAAAAAGGTGAGCCTGCGCTCCACCAGCATCTTTGGTTTGTCGTATGTTAAACTGGTGTTTGAGGATAAGGTGCTTGACCAGGAGGCACGCATGCAGGTTAACTTTTTGCTGGCCAATGCCAGCCTGCCCGATGGTGTTACAGCATCGGTACAACCACCCACAGGCCCTACGGGCGAAATTTACCGCTACACGTTAAAAAGCACCTTCAGGGATGTGCGGGAGTTAAAAACCATGCAGGACTGGGTGATTGACCGCCAGATAAGGGCCGTACCCGGCGTGGCCGATGTAGTAAGCTTTGGCGGCGAAACAAAAACCTACGAAATAAGGGTAGACCCCGGTAAGCTGTCCAACCTGGGTATTACCCCGCTGGATGTGTACAATGCCGTATCTAAAAGCAACATTAATATTGGCGGCGATGTGGTGGTTAAAAACGACCAGGCTTATGTGGTTAGGGGTATAGGCTTGCTGAATGATATAAACGAGATAAAAAATATTATTGTTGAAAATATTAACGGTGTACCCGTACTGGTAAAGGATGTGGCCGATGTGGTTATATCAAACCTGCCGCGCCTGGGCCATGTAGGCCGCACCGATGGTATAGACAGCACCGCCCACCGCACCACCACCGATGAGGACGATGTGGTGGAAGCCATTATTATTATGCGCAAGGGCGAAAACCCATCCGATGTGGTGCAGGCCGTTAAGCAAAAAATTGACAAGCTTAACTCCTCTGTTCTGCCGGAGGATACCAAAATTGTACCTTATTACGATAGAGAAAACCTTATACATTTTGCCACCCACACCGTGCTGCACAACCTGGTGGAAGGTATATTGCTGGTAACCTTGCTGGTATCGCTGTTTATGTTTAACTGGCGTACCACGCTTATTGTATCCATCATTATACCGCTTGCCCTGCTGTTTGCGTTTATATGCCTAAGTTTAATGGGCATGTCGGCCAACCTGCTATCGCTGGGCGCGGTTGACTTTGGTATTATTATAGATGGCGCGGTGGTGATGGTAGAGGGAATGTTTGTGATATTAGACCATACTGCTATGGAAATGGGCATGGAACGGTTTAACAAACGCATAAAGCTGGGCCTTATTAAAAAGAATGGTGCGCAATTGGGCAAGGCCATCTTTTTTGCAAAGCTCATCATTATTACCGGCCTGCTGCCCATCTTCGCTTTCCAAAAAGTAGAGGGTAAAATGTTTAGCCCGCTGGCGTACACGCTTGGCTTTGCCCTGCTCGGCGCACTCATCACCACCCTTACACTGGTGCCTGTTTTAATAAACCTTTTACTAAGTAAAAATGTACACGAAAAACACAACCCGTTTGTACACTTTTTAACTGGCATTATGGTAAAAGGCTTCCGCTTTACCTACCGGCATAAGCGTGCAGTAATAAGCATATCGTTTATTGTAATGGGCCTGGGGCTGTACTCTTTTAAATACCTCGGTACCGAGTTTTTGCCGGAGCTTGATGAAGGCGCTATATGGCTTAGGGTACAAATGCCTTACAGTGTATCGCTTGATAAATCGGTAACCATAGCACGCCAGGTACGCAGTATGCTTTCTACCTTTCCGCAAATTAAAAACATTGTTTCGCAAACCGGCAGGCCAGATGACGGTACCGATGTGGCCGGTTTTTATAACAACGAGTTTGACATTATACTAAAGCCACAGGATGAGTGGGAGCCTAAGATGACCAAAGAAGAGTTGATTGACCAGATGAACAAAAAGCTGAGTGTAATACCTGGTGCCGACCTCAACTTCTCGCAACCTATTATGGATAATATTGAAGAAGCGGTATCGGGCGTAAAAGGCTCTATTTGTGTTAAGGTTTTTGGCGATTCGCTCAATTATATGGAGGGCAAGGTGAACGAGGTGTATAACATATTAAAAACCGTAAGGGGTATTGAAGACCTTGGGGTGATAAAGAATATTGGCCAGCCCGAAATGGATATTGACCTTGACCAAACAAAAATGGCCTTGTACGGCGTAGCCACTGCCGATGCCAATGCCGTTATTGAAATGGCCATAGGTGGTAAAGCTGCCAGCAGTATGTACGAGGGCATTAAGAAGTTTGATATACGCCTGCGCATACCAGAGCAGTACCGCAAAACAGAAAACGAGATAGGGGAGCTGATGGTGCCTACCCAAAGCGGCTCAAAAGTGCCTGTGAAGGAAATTGCCACCATCCGCATGAAAACAGGCCCTTGTCTTATTTTCAGGGATGCCAACGAGCGGTACTCGGCGCTTAAATTCTCCGTGCGCGGCCGCGATATGGGCAGCACCATTGCCGAGGCGCAGCAAAAAGTAAATGCCGCCGTTACCCTTAAAAAAGGCTACAACATGGTTTGGCAGGGCGATTTTGAAAACGAGCAGCGCGCCACCAAAAGGCTTGAGCAGGTGGTGCCTATAAGCCTGTTGCTGATATTTTTACTGCTGTTTGTTATGTTTGGCAACCTTAAAGATGCAGGGCTGGTGTTCCTTAACGTGCCTTTTGCCATTGTGGGTGGCCTGCTGGCGTTGCATTTAACCGGTACCAACTTTAGTATATCTGCCGGTATAGGTTTTATAGCGCTGTTTGGTATTTGTATACAGGATGGGGTACTGCTTATAACCGTGTTTAAGCAAAACCTTGATAAGATAAAAGGGCAAACAAACTCCCTGTACACCGCCATAAAACTGGGGGTAAATTCCAGGATAAGGCCCGTAATGATGACGGCCTTAATGGCTGCCATTGGCCTGTTACCCGCGGCCATATCGCATGGCATAGGCTCCGAAAGCAGCCGCCCGCTGGCCCGCGTGGTAATAGGCGGTATTTTGTGTGCCATGATATTTTCCCTGCTGGTGTTCCCGCTCATTTTTGCGTGGTCGTACCGCAAGGTGGATACAAAGCATGTGGAATTGCTGAAGAAAGGCGAGTAATCATTCCCCGCAACCAACGTGTATATACCCAGAAAAGGGCTTGCGCAAGCAGGCCCTTTTTGGCATATTTACCCTTTAAGCAGTATGCCAAAATTGCACAACTTAACAATGCAGCAATCAATGTAAACTGTAACTTTGCCATACTACGATGCCCTTCGTCAATTATTTGTTAAATGGGTAAGCATTATCAACTAACGATTAAACGGCGTTGTTTCTTTGTTATCAAAAGGCACAGAATTTGATTTACTTTAGCTTGATTCAAAAATTATAGTACAATGAAACTCAAAAACATTTTATTGGTGGTTCTTATCAGTGCTTCTACAGCCATTTTGAGTGTATGGGGATACGGCAAATGGATGGAAAAAAGATATGCCGGCATCCAGGAGCAGGGCAAGCTGCCGGTTAATTACGCCGGTTTCTTCGACAAAAACAACAGCGCAGGCCCGGTTGATTTTACGGCAGCAGCAACATCTTCAGCACCCGCTGTAGTACACATAAAAACCCGTACCAAATCGCGCCAGGTTAGCAATAACCTGCCTAAACAGAAAAACCCGTTTTCTGACTTTTTTGGGGATACCGACCCGTTTTCCGACTTTTTTAACGGCCCCCGTGTAATACCTGAGCAAAGAGCCAGCGGCAGTGGTGTGTTTATAAGCAACGATGGTTATATTGTTACCAACAACCACGTTGTGGATGGTGCCGACGAAATTAATGTTACGCTTACCAACCGTAAGTCGTACAAGGCTACCGTAATTGGTGCCGACCCCAACAGCGACCTTGCTGTTATTAAAATTGATGCCGGCAACAACCTGCCTTACCTGGTGTATGGCAACAGCGATGAAATTAAACTTGGCCAGTGGGTACTTGCCGTAGGTTACCCGCTTAACCTTGATGTAACCATTACCGCAGGTATTGTAAGCGCAAAATCGCGCTCCATAGGCATTAACAAAGGCGACCGACCTATTGAATCGTTTATACAAACCGATGCTGCTGTTAACCCCGGCAACAGCGGTGGTGCTTTAATAAACACCAGCGGCGAGCTGATAGGTATTAACTCTGCCATAGCATCGCCAACAGGTTCGTATGCCGGTTACTCCTACGCCATACCAGTAAACATTGTTAAGAAAATAGTGAACGACCTGGTGAAATTTGGCGCAGTACAAAGAGCTTACCTCGGCATATCTTACCCAAGTGAAAATGTAAGTGACGAGCAGAAAAAAGCACAGGGTATTAAAGAGGGTGATGGCGTATTTGTATCAGAAGTGGCACCCGATGGTGCTGCTAAAGAAGCAGGCTTAAAGAAAGGCGATTTTGTTACCAAAATTAACGGTGTAGCGGTAGCCACCGGCCCCGAATTGCAGGAACAGATTGCCCGTTACAAACCAGGCGACAAAATAACCATTACTTACATAAGGGATGGTAAGGAAAATACCGTAAATGTATCGCTGAAGAACAAAGCAGGCAACTACAATGTGGTTAAAACAGAAAGCTTTTTTGATAAGCTTGGCGGCGAACTGGTAACCCTTGACCCTGCCACGGCCAAAAAGAACGATATACCCGGTGGTGTGCTGGTTAAAAAGTTGGGCAACGGCCTGCTTAAAAATACCCGCATGCAGGAAGGTTTTGTAATAACCAGTATTGATGGCCAGGGCGTTACCAAACTGGAAGACTTAAAGGCTGCCTTAGCCAATGCACACGGCACCGTGCGTATTGAGGGTGTATACCCCGGCTACGAAGGCAACTATGGCTACCCGCTTAACATTGACAGCAGCGGCAGCGACAGCAACAATAATGGCGACGGGCAATAAACCAGCCTTAGCAATTGAAATACTTACAAAAAAATCCCCTGCACGTGAAATGTGCAGGGGATTTTTGTTTGGGGGGAGTGATTAGCTTATTGGGTTGACTAAGTACTCTTATATTAATTGCATCGCTATAAAGAATTCTTTATAAACAATACGATATTCTGCTCCATAAAGCTAAGGTTAGTTTGGTTTCGCTACATTGTAGGTTAGCAATATGGTTACGGAGGTCGGTTGAAGCAGGAATATAACTGGTAAAGAATGGATTTAGAAAAACTCTGTAGCGTGCTAGGCTGACTTATTGGAACGTAGATTTTTTTGAAGTTTATATAATGGTAAAAAAAAATGGTAATGAGTTTTTTATATGATTTTATTTAGATAATATGAATAATTATTATATTTAATTTAAGTATAATAATTATCTCATGAGCCTCGAACTTTATCTTCCAATTAATCCAAGTGTTTGCCATCTTTTTCATGCCGCCGCAGTAGACACTTGGGAACGTATTAAGTTTTCAAGAACCACTCCTCGTTTGCGAATTCACGAAACCTC
>CAZRDD010000382.1:0-5302 GCA_964598675.1 uncultured Parafilimonas sp. | reverse complement strand
GGTGGGGTCGCTTGCACGAACCGACGTTAGCGGGATAGTTACCGTGGCCCACCCCTTTGTGGTAAAAGCCGCTGTACTTGCGGCAGAAATTTGCCAGGGTTCGTAACGGGCTATGTAGTTGCCTGCAAAGCCACCTACCAAGCAAAGGGTTCCGCCGTTCCAGGGATGGGCAACACTTATTTCAAACTGAATGGCCCAGTTGCCAACAGGGTCCGAGATATTTGTGGCAGGCACCCATTGATTAGCCCCTATCGGAAAATTATACGCACCATCAAACGCCGCCCCGTCGCCAGCTTTCATAACGCCTTTATCATACGATACAAACATGGTATTGTTGGTACCTAATACGCCGTCAAAAGCTGGTTTTACAGTAATCCACCCTCCGCTGTTTGCAGCACTGTTAACGGTAAGGCCAGCACCTCCCCACCATTGCCATCCAAAATAGTTGCCCCACTCCATATTTGCCAATATACCATTGGTGCTTATCTGGCTGTTAACATTAAATGCTGTGGCTGCACTGCCATAGGTACAAACAATTTTAACCGGGCCGCTTTGCGAGAGCGATGGTGCCACAAAACCAACGGAAGACCCATCGGCAGCCTCTATAAAATTACTAATAGAAGTACCGGCAAAAGTAAAGCTTGTAACGCCGTTTAAATTGCTGCCATACACGTACACCGAATCGCCCTGCGAAGGATTGGCATTGGATACGCTTGAAATTACCGGTACTATAGAAATATCAAAATTATAAGTACCAGATGCCAATGTAAGTACCACGTGCCAGGGCATTGGTTGCGTTATTACCGGAAGCGTAAACCCTAAGGATGCGCCACCGGTTGCAGCTGATACCGATGAAACAGTTACACCTGCAATGCTTAGGCTTTTAACCAGGTACAAATTTGTGCCGTAAATAAAAACAGAGTCGCCCACTTTATCTTTCGAGGCCATGGAGTTGCCCGTGATGGTGGCCGCTGGGGCGTTTACGCTGAAGGAATAGGTGGTAAACCCATTTGTGGTGTAATATTTAATGGTATTCAGGTCTGCGGCTGCTACATTATTAAATGGTATTACAGCAGGAATTTGTAAAACGGCTGCATCTTCCGAAAACAAGGCATAGTTAAATTGTGCTGGTACGCCGTCAAACAAAATCTGAACGGCATCCTTTAAATTTTGCCCATGAATTACAATCCATTGCCCGGGTGTAATGCCAGTTACCAGGGTATCGTTTGGCGATGCTGAATAGTTTCTTATACTTGTAATGGCAGGCAGGGCGCCAGGCGTTGTTTTTTTGCAGGCAGGTACAAGTACCACTGCGCATAACAAAACCAGGCAGTAAAAACCTATACCATTTAATTTATTTTTCATAAAGAAATATTTTAAGATGAACTGGTATTTAATAGTAAGGAACAGGCGTTAGTGCCAGGTTAGGATCGGACGTTACATCCGATGCCGGTAATTGTAAAGTAAAGTTGGCGATGGTTGCAGGCACTATTGATATAGGGCCACCGGCAGACCCTGCTGGTGTTGGTGTTGCAACGCCGTTGGCATAACTAAAGGTTATGTTTTGCTGGCTGTTAAGCATATCAATAGCCTTTTGGGGGTTGTAGTAACTCAGCCGCACCAAATCGAACCAATACTGCCCTTCCAAAGCAAATTCAATTCTCCTTTCTTTAAGAATATCATCAATGGTGATAGTTGTAACAGGGTCTATGCCTGCCCTGGCACGCACGTTGTTAAAATACGTTAGTGCCTCTCCGTTGGAGGTAATGGCATTGTTTCCCAGTATAGCCTCGGCGTACACCAGGTAAACATCTGCTAACCTGAAAAGCGCATTATGCTCAATAGATGAGTTTTGGTCCATCGTTGGCGAATTATTGTCTTTCTCAGTGCCGATGATATGCTTTTTCATTGCGGCGCCGTTGGCTGTGTAACCGCCGCCTGCGGCATTTAATTCAGGGTAATAATCCTTGGGAAGCATAAAGGTGGCTTTACGCCTTACGGTGTCTTTTGCGCTGTAAAGCTGGTACAGGCCCCAGGTGGGTGCCAGGGGGGTCCATGCGCCGGTTTGCTGGGGCATAATGTCGTTAGATGGCGAATAGTGCTGCAGCTGGTTACCTAAATTCCAGCCCACACCTGGCGCCCATTGCAGCGAGAATAATGCTTCTTGATTATCGTTGTATTGCGCTTTAAACAGGTTGGCATAGTTTGGCAGCAAAGACAAACCGCTGTTTTTACAAACATTGCCTGCATATTTTATGGCACTGTCTAAATATGCCTGGTTGCGTGTGCCGCTTTGCCCCAGGCCTGCCATAGTTAAATATACTTTGCCTAACAGCCCCTGTGCCGACCATGTAGTTACCCTGCCCGCAGCATCGGTGGCTGGCAGGTATTGTGCCGCATAAGTAAGGTCTGTTGCAATAAACTTATAAACGTCGCTGAGAATATTACGCTTGAGTAATGGATTGTTTATTAGTTTGGTATTATCCTCAATAATAGGAATTGCCCCAAAATTCATGGCGAGGTGGAAGTAGGCCATTGCCCGCACAAACTTTGCTTCGCCAATGGCTGCATTTTTATCTTTTGCAGCAATAGTTGAAGCGGCATATTGGTTAATACCGCTGATAGTAGTATTGCATTGGGCCACTACATTGTACAAGCCCGACCATTCGCCCTGTAAAACACTGTTTTGCGCTGTAATGGTACGGGTTGACAGCTGAATATAATCGCCAAACCACGAATAATATAAGTTGCCCGATAATATATCGCCCAACTGCAAATAAGCAGCATAATTCCATGAGCCCCAGGGAGCGCCGCCGTACAAGCTTGCAGTAGCCAGCCTTAAATCGGTAGTGGTTTGATAAAAATTATTGGAACTTATTTGCGACTGCGAAGGGCGATCGAGAAAGCTTTTATTGCATCCTGCCACAAACGCAGAAAGCATAATGAGTATCAGAATCTTATTTAGCAATTTCATAAATGATAAGATTAGTTTTATTATTTAGTTAAGCCCACGTTAAGACCAATGGTATACATTCTGGATTGGGGATAATATCCTGCATCCCAACCGGCCTGCAAGGGGTTCCACGAGCCTATTTCAGGGTCCATGCCCTTGTATTTTGTTATAAGAAAAGCATTGGTAACAGTAAAGTAAACACGCATTGTTTGCAGCCTTGCTTTTTTCATTAAACCCGAACCCTGGGGAAACCTGTAGCCAAGGGTTATGTTTTTGCAACGTACAAATGACCCATCTTCAATGTACAAATCTGACGGGCGGAGATTTTCATTGGTGTTGTCATTTCTCAGGCCCACAATTTTTGTATGCGGATTTGTTACATAAACGTTATTAACGTTGTTAGGGTCGCCTGATGGGTTTACTAAAGCAAGTTTTGCGTAATCCAGTACCCCGGTAAAGTAGGATGTATTGTTTTGCGGATTTTGCTGCTGAATTGTTAACTGGTTAAATACTTTGTTGCCAACGTTTGCGGAAAAGAAAATGCTAAAATCGAAATTTTTATACGTAAAGGAGTTATTTAACCCCAATTGATATTTTGGCAGAGGCGAACCCAGGGAGGTTTGATCTCTTGAATCAATAACACCATCGCCATTCAAATCTTTATACTTGCGGTCGCCATACCAAATACCGCCACCTGCCGAAGAAATAGGCCGTTTGTTGCCGTTTTGGTCCACAGGCAACGCATGTGTGGCAAAATCTTTGGCATTTGCAAATACCCCGTCAAACACGTATCCATAAAACTCACCAATGGGCTGGCCCACCACCGTTTTTTCAAACACATAACCATTGTAAGTTTGGCTTAAGTTGGCGGCGCCGCCACCCGAACCTAAACTCAATACTTTGTTAGCGTTGTGCGATACGGTAAAATCTGTTCTCCATGAAAAATCCTTCCGGTCAAAATTGGTAAAGCTTACCCTGAAATCAAAACCCTTGTTGCTTACAGAACCTACATTTACGTAAGGCGCAGCAAGGGCTCCGGGGTTGTAACCGGCGGTAGTGCCAGAAAACAGCGGGAGAGGAAGTTTAAGTAAAAGGCCGTTTGTTAACCTGTTGTAAACATCCAGCGAAAAACTTAATCTCGACTTAAAGAACGACCCATCAAGGCCAACGTTGGAATATTGGGTTTTTTCCCATTGTACATAAGGGTTTGCAAGGTTGCTTTGTATTTGCGCCACACCCGATAACCCATTAGGGGCCGATGAAAGTTGTGTTACATAAGTGTTACCCGGTATGCCCTGGTTGTTTGTAAGCCCATATCCAACCCGAAATTTTAGTTCATTGATAAAACCGGCATTTCTAAGGAATTTTTCGTTATTAACCCTCCATGCAAATGCGCCTGAAAAGGTAGTTACCCAGCGGCTGCCAGGCGGAAAATTAGAAGACCCGTCATCACGGAAATTACCGGTAAGCAAATATTTATCGTTCCACGAAAAGTTGATGCGGCCAAAATAAGATTCCTGGGCAGGCCCGGAACCCTTATCGCCTGAATTAATAGCAGTGGTTGCATCGCCCGCATTAATTGCCGTTACGTTGTTTGATGGAAAGTTGGTACGCCTTGCACTTAAATTAGCGAAACTGCTTAACTGTGCTTCGTGCCCTAAAAGTGCGTTTATGTTAAATTTTTTAAACCCATGATTGTAGGTTAAAAAATTTCGGAAAACTGTATAATAATTTTGACCGGAACTATAATTAGAAGAATTGACATTATTAACTGCCTTTCCAAATTGATAAGTTGGCGTAAAATTATCTTCTGTTGCAAAGTCAAAATTGCCTGATACCTCATTTCTCAAAGTTATATCCCTTGTAAACTGAATTTCCATGTAGGCATTGCCAAAAATTTGGTTCCGCCCTTTGTTATCTTTTACAAGTGTTGAAATACCAACCGGGTTGTTTACCTGCGATACCCACCCGCTGGTATTGGTAACCCCACCCCAGGAGCCGTCGGGGTTTTTTACAGCAATATCGGGGGTTAAGTTTAATGCGGTTTGAATAACATTGGATGAAGTGGCGTTTACATTTTCATCTATATGCGCCAATTGTAAGCTGGTACCAATTTTCAGCCAGTCGGTTGTTCTATTGTCTAAATTCACACGAACAGAGTATCGTTTAAAATCCGAGCCAAGTGCAATACCCTGCTGGTTGAAAAAGCCGGCGGAAAATAAATATTGGGTCCTGCCATCTCCACCGCTTACAGTAAGCGAATGATTTTGCATAGGAGCCTTGCGAAACAACGCATCCTGCCAATCGGTGCCGTGGCCTAAATATTTGGGGTTAACAAATTCTGGCCTC
>CAZRDD010000381.1:0-5325 GCA_964598675.1 uncultured Parafilimonas sp. | reverse complement strand
GGCTTGAACGCCCAATGTTTTTTATTGATGGATTTTGCAATATATCGTTACGGAATGTTTCAAATTTATTATCAAGGCCGCTTGCATAAGGCAGCGTTATAAGATGGTCGCGGTTAAAACCAAGCGACGAGTTTTGCATATAGTTTAACTGCTGAAACACGATGGTTGTTGCCACAATAAGCACAATTGATATAGCGAACTGGAAAACAACCAGTACCTGCCTGAAAGAGAAGCTGCTGTTTTTAAACTTTACAATACCTTTTAACACCTTAACAGGCTTGAAAGACGACATAAACAAGGCCGGGTAAATACCACTTACAATACCCACCACAAAAGGCAGCAGTACCAGCGGAAGAATAACCTGCCATTGCAACAGGTTTGTAACGGATAATTGCAAATCGGTAAGGGTGTTTATGTAATTGAGTAAAATACTGGTAGCCGCAAATGCGAGTATCAGCGCAAACCAGGTTAGCAGCACAGACTCACTTAAAAACTGCATAATAATTTCCTTACGCTGCGCGCCCACTACTTTTCTAACCCCAATTTCCCTGGCACGTAAAATAGAGCGTGCCGTAGCAAGATTCATATAGTTTATACAGGCAATCAACAATATAAACAATGCTATGGCGGAGAAAATATATACCCGTTTAATATCCCCGTTTTCTTCTATCTCATCATCCAGGTGTGAGCGAAGATGAATATCAGTAAGCTTTTGCAGAAAGAGCCTTGTACCTGCTGACGTTTTATAGGTAGCTGGCGCACCGGGAAAATGCACATCTCTGTCTAGAAATGCCGGAAACTGCGCCTCCACTTTCTCAGCAGAATAATGCTCAGGAAACATCAGGTACGTGTAAAAAGCATTGTTGCCAAAATTGGTTTCCAGTTGCTTTTTTCCATAAATAGCGGTATCGTTAAGGGTGTTAAATGATATAAGCATATCTGCATGCATGTGTGCATTGTGCGGCATGGCTTTAAATACCCCTGTTACTTTGCATACCAACTGGTTATCTACTTTAATAAGTTTATCAATGGGGTCCTCGTTACCAAAATATTTTGCCGCCATCGCCTCGCTGAGCATAATACTCTGCGGGCCGGTTAAGCCTGTTTGTGCATTGCCTTTAACAACAGGTACCGGAAAGAAATCAAAAAAATGTTCATCCGCAAAAAAGGCCTGTTTTTCATTAAAAATTTTATCCTTGTAATGCAGTACAGTGTTACCGTTGGATAGTACCCGGGTCATTTTTTGAATATCAGGAAAAGCATGCTGCAGCAGTGGACCAAACGGTGGCGCCACTGCACTCAGGTGCAGGTTTTCAGCACCATCCTGGTTATAAAAACTCCTTGTAACGCGGTATATCTGCCCCGCCTTTGGGTTGTACCTGTCGTAGTTTGTTTCGGTAAGTACGTAGGCCAGTATCAGCAGGCAACAGGTAAGGCCAACCGTTAACCCGAATATATTTATGAACGATGTAAACCTGTATTTCCGCAGGTTGCGGAATGCAATTTTCAAATAGTTCTTAATCATAAAAAAAGTTTACGTTGTTTGTATATTTTCAAGCCCTTATTGCACTGCATAAGGCCTACCTGGCTGTAAGCCTGGCAGACCTTATTATTTATTGTTACGGAGGTATTTATACTCAACACAATCCTTCACTTCATCATTCCGACCTTAAACTTTTTACAGGGTTGGCCACTGCTGCTTTAACAGCCTGAAAGCTAACTGTTAGTATAGCAATTACCACTGCAATAATACCTGCACCAACAAACACCATCCAGCTAATGCTTGTATGGTATTCATACCCCTTTAACCAGGTAGCCATTAACCACCACGCAATAGGTGTAGCGAACAAAATAGCAATGAGTACCAGTTTTATAAAGTCAATAGACAGCAGGGTGGTAATACCCGCAACAGAGGCACCCAGCACTTTGCGCACCCCAATTTCCTTTAACCTGTTTTCGGCCATATAAGCGGCTAACCCAAACAGGCCGAGGCATGCAATAAAAACGGTTAACCCGCCAAACAACGCAGCCAGTATACCTGTTAGTTTTTCCTCTTCAAACTTCTGCGCATATTCTTCATCCGCAAAATGATATTCAAACGGGTACTGCGGGTTGTATTGTTTTAATATTTTTTCCATCGCAGCCAGGTTATTGGCAGTGGTATTGTTTTTATTAAGCTTTATGTGTATGGTGTTGAAAAACATTTCGTGCGGGCCAAATATAGCAATAGGCCTTATGGGTTCGTAAGGCGACTCCATAATAAAATCTTTTACCACGCCCACCACGGTGTAATTGGTATCGTTTGATATTACCTGGCCAATAGGGTGTTTAAAGCCCATTATTTTTACTGAAGCTTCGTTTAACACCACCGACATGGAGTCACCGGGGTATTTCTTCAGGTCAATATCGCGGCCCTCAACCACCTTCATACCGGTAGTGGTTATAAGGTTACCATCGCTGCAGTAATTGTTAATAATGGTTTTATCGTTGGCTGGTTTGCCCTGCCAGTTAATACCCCAGGTATTGCTCCAAGATTGGGTAATGGGCGAGCTTGTTTTACTTACGGAGGTAGCAATACCTTTTTGAAGAAGCTCCTCCTTTATAGCAGTGTATCTTTTATCAATTTCACCTGTTATTGAAATATACACCAGGTTGTTTTTATCATACCCATTCTCCCTGTCCTGCCCGTATTTTAACTGCTGCTCCACTATAATGGTGCAAATAATCAGGGCGATGGCAAAGGTAAACTGCAACACCACCAGCACTTTGCGCGGGGTTACCAACGCATGCGCCTTTTTAAATGCCCCTTTTAAAACGGCTGATGGTTTAAAGGATGATAAAAAGAAGGCCGGGTAACTGCCCGCCAATATGCCTGTTACAAATATAAACGCAAAGAATGTTAACCACGAGTACAGCGAGCCATAGCCCACATACAGCTCCTTACGGGTTAGGTTGTTAAATGAGTGAAGGCTTAGTTGTACAATAACCAGCGCCAGCACACCTGCAATAAATGCAATTAATACAGACTCCGCCAAAAACTGGCCGATAAGGCCCTGCCTTAACGCCCCTGCAACTTTACGTATGCCAACCTCCTTGGCGCGTTTTTCGCTACGTGCGGTGGAGAGGTTCATAAAATTTATGCACGCAATTAAAAAAATAAAAATAGCAATAATGGTAAACACGCGTACAATTTCAATACGGCCGCCACTGGGTTTGCCATCTTTAAACTGCGAGTGTAG
Organism: uncultured Parafilimonas sp.; assembly: GCA_964598675.1. Taxonomy (GTDB): domain Bacteria; phylum Bacteroidota; class Bacteroidia; order Chitinophagales; family Chitinophagaceae; genus JABDFW01. The sequence continues at coordinate 2,086 of CAZRDD010000381.1, read as the reverse complement.
CCTTAACTCACTTACCGGGTACAAAAACATTTGCGTAGTAGCGCCCTTGCCCTGGTGGTTTATGGAGAAGTTTTTTATTTTGGCATTAACATTATCAATATTGGCATTAGGCCTTAATAAAATATAATTGCGTGTGCTGTTGTTGCCCCAACTGCTGTCATCATTCTGGTGTGCAACCATATAAGCCCAGGGCAGCAGGTACTCAAAATTAAACTGCGTATTATTGGGCAGGTCTTTCATTATAGCGCTAACCGTATAGTTGTCTTTGTTATCAATTTTAATGGTTTTGCCCATAGCACTATTAGGGCTGCCAAACAGTTTTACAGCAAGCTTTTCCGTAAGTACAATTGCCTGGGGGCTGTTAAGCGCAGTGTTGGCATCACCATTTACAAACGGAAAGCTAAACATGGTTAAAAAATCGGGGTCAACCATCGTGCCGGTTACATTAAGGCGTTTTTCGCCCACAGTAAACAACAGGCTTTGGTTCCAGTTAACCCTTGATTCCTTTTCCACTTCCGGTGTTTCATGTTTGTATACAGGGCCAAAAACTTTTGGCGTTGTACTCCAGCAGGTAAGTTTACTGCCCCAGGTATCCTTATTCCAGGCCAGGTAAAGGCGGTCTGCATTGGGGTAAAAACGGTCGTAGCTTATTTCATTCTGCACCCATAGTAAAATAAGCATGGCGCTGGCCATGCCTATAGCCAGCCCGCTGATGTTTAGTAACGAAAAGCCTTTGCGGCGCATCATACTTCTAAAAGCTACTTTAAAATAATTCTTAAGCATATTACTATCCCCTTTTAACGCTTTTTAAAGTATGGCTCCACAGGCCGGTACTTTATAAGCATCCTTTTTATTTTTAAACTTATCACCTGCTGGCTGGTGTATTTTATTAACCGCCACCAGTTATACTATTATGTTTTACAAACCTATTTACCAGTTCACCCTCTTACTCCGCCCTTAAGCTTTTTATGGGGTTGGCAACAGCGGCTTTTATTGCCTGGAAGCTTACTGTAAGCAGCGTTATAACAATAGCTGCAACACCCGCAACTAAAAACATCCACCAGGTTAAAGTTGTGCGGTAGCTGTATTCCTCCAGCCATTTATTCATGCTGTACCAGGCCAGTGGCGATGCTATAATAAATGCAGCAATAACCAGTTGTAAAAACTCCTTGCTTAAAAGCCCGAACAACGAGCCCGTGCTGGCACCAAGTACCTTGCGTATACCAATTTCCTTATTGCGCTGCTCGGCAGTAAACATGGCCAAACCAAGCAAGCCAAGGCATGATATAAATACTGCGAGAAAAGCGAAGCAATCTGCCAGCTTACCCACCATTTGTTCATCATTATACAGCTTCTTATATTCCTCATCAGAAAACTGGTAGGTAAATGGAAATTTAGGGTTAAGCTGGTGGCAAAGTTTCTCAATACTGCTCAGTGCTTCTTTGGTTTTACCAGGCTGCGTTTTTATAAGGGCGCTTCCATAGCCATCGGTTTCGCCCAGCCGCATAACAAGGGCGTTTACAGGCACTTTAAGCGAGTTGAAATGAAAGTCTTTTACAATGCCCACAATGGTGCCGTTTTTGCCCCAAAACTTTAAGCGCCTTCCCAATGGGTTTTTGTACCCTACTTTTGCCAGGGCCTGCTCATTTAAAATGTAGCCAGCAGAATCTGTAGGGAAGTCTTTTGAAAAATCGCGCCCCTGCAACAATTTAATGTTCATTGTTTTAATAAAATCGTACCCTATGGCTGCGTTGGTAAACATAGGTTTTGAGTTGGCATCCTTACCATCCCAGTCCACACCATACGTACCGTTTTGAATTTGTGTAGGCGTTTGTGATATGCGCGTTATGCTTTGTATGCCCGGCATACTTAGCGCCTGTTGTTTTAGCAGGGCATATTGTTTTGGTAAGTCGCCTTCAAGCGGAATATAAATAAGGTTTTGCCTGTCGTAACCAAGGTTTTTTGTTTGTATATAATTTATTTGCCGCGATACCACAATGGTACCAATGATAAGTACAATGGATAATACAAACTGAAATACCACCAACCCTTTACGAAACCATATAACACCCGATGAAAATTTAGG
>CAZRDD010000380.1:0-5334 GCA_964598675.1 uncultured Parafilimonas sp. | reverse complement strand
ATTTGGCTAACAGCCGCCCCGGTTATTATACGGGCACCATTGTTAACGCATACAGCGGCCATATAGTCAACCAGCTTGCCGTAGCCACCGGTAATATGGTATTGTTCTTCCCAGCCTTCCTCCCACTCATCCCGTAAAAAAAACACGCTCACTTTAGCTGGGTCGGCAAGGTCGTACCCCTGCGCAAAGCCACGGGCATGGCTGCGCAGGGCAGCATGCTTTTCCTCACCGTAATATTTATTCAAAAAATCATCCAGGGTGGTATCTTCTGTCAATGTATTCATGCGCAGCAGTAAATCCTGCCAGCCATCGGGTGCAAAACCGGCTTCAACATCCCTGCCGGTTACGGTGCTGTACATTTCACCGCCGGTTTCAACCATTGCTATACCCGCCTCTTCCAGCAATTGCATGGTAACGGCAAGGTTACCATGTATAAATTCGGCCCCGGCCTCTACAGGATATGTAAAGCCCTGTCCGGTAATGGTATGCATACGCCCGCCTAAACGGCTGTCGGCTTCCAGTAATGTTACATGGTATTGTTGCGATAATTGCTTTGCAGCCATCAAGCCTGCCGCGCCTGCCCCTATAATGATGATTGACTGCACTGTTACTTTTGTTTTGGCGCAAAAATAGCCTGTTATAACAGTAAAGCCGCGGAGCTTGCTTAAATGGAGTAATAAAAAAGGCTGATGGTGCGATTATAGTATGGAAACCACATTTTACCCCGCATGCTTTTTAATCCATTTATCAAAACCGGCTTTTTCCTGCCCGGTTTTCCACTGCATCCGGCCAAGCCTTTCATCGGCTTTTCCCTCTTCATACAATACTTCGTCCTCAGTAAGGCTGGCCCAGGTTTGCTTTATCTTCCCTTTCAAAATATTCCAGTCGCCCCTAATCTGCAATACCTGCATAAAAAAACTTTAACGGTTAACAATACCAAACGGGTGTCAAGTATTGTACCATTAAAGCCAAAGAGGCTTAAATGCGCGCAATTTTAACATTAACGGCTGCCCCATTCCCACAGGCCAAACTGTACTTTTTTATCAACAGGGTGGCCACTTTGCTTAAGCGTTAACATTATTTGCCCCCGGTGGTGGCTTTCGTGGGATATTAAATAACCCAAAAACGCCGCCGCATGTGGTTTAAAGCCCTTTATCTTACCAGTTTCAAGGCCCGCAGCCAACAGCAGGGCTATTGCTTCGCTGCTTTTGGTAAGCTCATCTGCCAGCAGCGTTTTTGTAATTCCTTCCTTATCCATTTTTGTAAGCCCATCCATTAATGGCGGCATGGCTGCGTTTAACCACATTAACCTTACGTTGTGTATGTGGGCAAACTGCTGCCCCACTGTACGCCCTTTTGATGCGGATGTACAGGCAAGGCTGGCCTCCTCTACGGCCTGCAACAGGTAAATATTAATGCGGTTGTGTATATGCCATGTTTCAATAAATGGCTGCATAAACAGGATTTTATGGTTGTGGGGAAGAAGTAAAAAAAGCTATAAACCTGTAAGCCGGATTCTGTTTTTTTGCTTTCGCAAAAAGGCTATCATTTATCTGCGGTGTACATTACTGCACACCTGTTGCTGCCTACCCTTTCCGCAAACACTTGTGGTGTAAGTAAACGGGCAGCTTACTATACGGAATATACATGGCATTACAGCACCCAAGGTTTACCCGCATTATACATTACTGCATAACGCCGTGGGCTCTTACCCCACATTTTCACCTTTATCCTGCCGCGCCGCTTTGCAGCGCCCCGGCCGGAAAGTTATTTTCTGTGGCACTTTCTCTTACCCCGCGTTAGCGTGGCAGCCGGCTCTTCACCGGTGGGTTGCCCTGCGCTGTCCAGACTTTCCTCATCTCACCTAAGCGAAACGCGATAGCCAGGTTTATAGCAACGGCAAAAATAAAGTATTGAAGTTATTACACGAATTTTATGTGGATGCACGAATAGAGGACTCTTTGAAAACACGAATTTTATACAAATTGCACGAATTACACGACTTGAAGATTCCTTGATAACACGAATTAAAACGAATTACACAAATCAGTAAATACTATTCATTTAACCATAATTCGTGTAATTCGCTCTAATTCGCGTTATTACCCTACTCTTAATTCGTGTAACCCTGCTATGTATTAAAAAATATCTCTGTTGCGCCGTATCCAAAACGGGGGTCGTACTGGTTAATAAAAAACCGCACTTCGTGTTTGGCTTTTAAAATATCATGAATCTCATCCCTAAGCTTACCGGTACCCACCCCATGTATCACTATCATACTCTGCAGGTGGTGTGCAAGGGCCAGTTCGTACCACTTTTCAAACTCCTTTAACTGCATGGTTAGTATTTCAAAGTTGCTCATGTGCTTCCAGTTGTCGCTAAGTTTTTCCATGTGCAGGTCAACCACGCTGCGGGCAGGCTCCAGGTTTTGCTTTATTTTATTGGCTTCATATATGTTGTAAGCCCTTTTGGCCGCGCCTGTAAGCTCTGCTTTTTGTTCCACCACTTTATCAGGGTATTCATCAAACAGCTTATACGATACCGTTGGCTCATTTTTTGCCTTCATTTCCTCAATGCGCTGAAAAACCTGTTTGGCTTTTAACTTCAGCGTGGTTTCAAAAAACTCCGCTTTGTTTTTGGCTGGTGTTACCAACGAAAACTCCAGGTGAAAAGAAGGGCTGTCGTTTAAGGCAGCAAAAGCAATATCGTGCAGGTAAAAATCATGAAAAGCCAGCACATCGTTTTTAAGGCCCATGTTTTCTTCGCCAAAAAAGTCCTGGCGATAGGTAAAATGAAAGCCCTTGTCTGTTTTGTTTACCAGGTACACTTTAAGCAGTTCTACCACTTCATCATTAAACTCATCCAGTGTAAACTTTGGCACCAGGCTAAGCCAAACCCCTTCGGATGTTTTTATGGCGTTGGGTTTTGGTTTTTCCTTAGGCACCTGGTCAATATACACCTTGGCGGGCTTTTTTGGTTCCACCACCGGCTTCTTTGAGAAACGGGCAAAATAAGGAAAGTCAATTTGGTCCATATACGCCGGAAACTTCACACCCCTCACCTCAATCATCACCATTTTTTCATTGATGATTTCTATTACCTTACCCTCCTCATTGCTGTGCAAAACAAGAATATCATCGCCTACCTGGTACTTCATCTTAATAAAAAATTATGCGCAAAGTTACAAAGAGTTGCCTATTAAGGGCAATTTTATACGCTTGCCAACCATTTATAAAGCTGTAATGCGTAAAAAATTAAGGGCGCATTACTGCATCTGCCGGGCAGGCATAACCATAAATTAAGCTTATTTTATACCCTTTACAGGGCTATTTAATACATGAGGTTTTGTAAGCAAACTATATTTGTAGCCGTTAATAACTAACGCAGATACGTGCCATAACGCTGTATTAATACAAATTGAATGAAGCAAATACTATTGGTTGAAGATGATGCCCTTTACTCAAAAATACTGAGCTACATATTAGAAAACAATGGCTACAATGTGGAGTGTGCTACCAACGGAATACAGGCCATGCGGATGGTGGATGATAAAAACTACGACCTTGTTGTTACCGATATACTAATGCCATTTGCCAACGGGCTTGAGCTGTTGAGCAAAATAAAAAATACCCCAGGCAGCAAATCAATAAAAGTTATTGTCATGTCTTTAATGGAAGATGAATATTATCTTTCAGAAAGCTTGTCGCGCGGCGCAGATGAATACCTGCGTAAACCTGTTACCGCAAAAGACCTTGTGCAAAGCATAAGAAGGCAGCTATATACAACAGCAGCATAGTGTTGTTTATATTAAAAAAATGTTTAACTTAGTTATATAGAGGATCCCGCAACCAAACATCCCTGCCAACAGGCAGAACATGAAAGGCAACACTAATTATTGCTTGCCACAAACATTACATCCCGTCAAAAAAAGCGGGATGTTTTTTTATGCAGTCCTCAGCAATAAAATTTACAGGCAGGTAATACATTCTTATTAAATTAGCCTGCTTAAATGCTGAAAAACCATGCCATCTATTGAACATATTGCCATTTGGGTAAACAACCTTGAAGAGGTAAAAGCGTTTTACGTAAGGTACTTTAAAATGGTGGCCAATCAAAAATATATTAACCCCGTAAAGCAGTTTGAATCTTATTTTCTGTCGTTTGGCAACGGCGGTGCAAGAATAGAACTGATGCAAAAACCTGGCATTTTACCCAACAACGGCCAAAACAACAAAGCTTACGGCCTGGCCCATATTGCCATAAATATGGGGGATGTTGCCGCCGTAAACACCTTAACCGAACAGCTTAGGGCCGATGGTTATACCATTGCAGGCGAGCCAAGGGTTACCGGCGATGGCTATTACGAAAGCGTGGTGCTTGACCCCGAAGGCAACTATATTGAAATTACCGCAGGATAGCTATTTTTTTAAACGCAAATAACACACAACACATAATTAACAGCGATGAAAAAGACGATTATTTTTGATTTTGGAGGAGTACTTATTAACTGGGACCCACGCAATTTATACCGTAAAATATTTGACAATGAGGAGGAAATGGAGTGGTTTTTAGAACACATTTGTACCATGGACTGGAACCTTAAACAGGATGAAGGCAGGCCCTTTGCAGACGCTGTTAAACTGTTACAAAAAGAGCACGCCAATTATGCTGCCCATATTGAGGCTTACCACACCCGCTGGCCCGAAATGCTGAACGGTGAAATAACCGGCAGCGTAGAAATTTTAAAAGAATTGCAGGAAAAAGGCTATACCGTTTACGGGCTAACCAACTGGAGTGCAGAAACCTTTCCGCTGGCGTTTGAGCAGTTTGTTTTTTTGCAAACCCTGCATGGCATTGTGGTATCGGGCGATGAAAAGCTGGTAAAACCCAACCCCGCTATTTTTAACCTGCTGCTTAAACGGTATAACCTAACGGCAGAAGAATGTGTGTTTATTGATGATAACGCCCATAATATTGAAAGCGCCCGTGCTTTAGGGTTTAATGCCATCCATTTCAGCAGCCCGCAGCACCTGCGCCAGGAGTTGATAAAGCTAAACGTACTGTAAACCATGGCTACGCTAACCTTAAATTTTAACAACAGGCAACTGGAGGCCCTGCCAGACAGTGCCCAGCTTGAAAAAGCGGCAGAAACACTAACGGCCTACAATAATAAGCTAACCGTATTACCCCGCTGGCTTTGGCGTATGCCCAACCTGCAGTTTTTAAACCTGGGCGAAAACAGCCTGGAGCATATACCCGATGAAATAAGCCTGCTGCAAAACCTGCACACGCTTGACCTTGGGCATAACAACCTGCGCCTGTTGCCCGAAGCCA
>CAZRDD010000379.1:0-5379 GCA_964598675.1 uncultured Parafilimonas sp. | reverse complement strand
ATCGTATTGCTGCCATACATTAACGTGGGCGACCAAAAATCGTTACCGCTGTTGTTGTAAGCATCTTTTCCCAGTGGTACATGCATGGCAATCAGCACGGGTTGGCCTGTAGCCTCGTCAAGTTGCTGCTCAAACCATGTTAAGCTGCTTACAGCATCAGCCGCCTGCCTGCCCGGCTCGGCAGAGTAGGGGTTCTTTTTGCTTTGCGTAAATATTACCGTGTTAAGTACAATTACTTTAAGCTTGTTTTTTTTACCAAGCGGCCATGCAGAGTAGCAGCCGAGGTTTAACAGGCTGGTATCGGCTATTTCGGCCTTGCGGGCGGTAATTACCGGCCATTGCGCCTGGTGGCCTTTGTCTAAATAAAAAGGCGTTTGGTTGTTCAGGGCGGTAAAAGGGGCATAATCACCATCCTGCGGGTCGTTATTGCCCGGCACATACAGCAAAGGTATTTTTTCGGCTTCAGCAAGTTGCCGCAGGCTGCTAAGCACAAAGCCGGTATTTGCCCTGGCGCTGTTAACCTGGTTTATGCTGTCGCGCTTGGCATGCCAGGGCAGGTCGCCCAGCAAAATTATAAAGCCTGGTTTTTGGGTGGCGAGTATATCTTTTATTTTATCTGTGGTGCTGGCCCACAGGTCTTTGCCTGTTTCGCTGCCATAGGTGGTTACCTGCAGGCTTGTATCAATATGCGTATCAGATATTACCAAAAAAACAGGGTGTTTGCCCTGGCTAAAAGTTAGCTGGCCGGTTAACAGGCAGGCGGCCATTAACAGTGTTCTTAAAAAATGTTGGGTCATAACAAGGTGCATTTCGGTTATTTATTGTTGCGCCGGGCTACAAATTAATACTTGGTTTTGATATTGTTGCTTTTAAGGCGCTATAGTTTAAAGCCATCGCTAAAATGTAACCTTTTGCTAATGTAAAAGCAGCTTGCGAAATTTAGTTTTACTTTTATTGCTATTATGGTGGGCTTTAATAATAAACAACAGGTTATGGGCAAAATTTGCATGATGGTTTTATTACTGGCAACAGTAATGTTTTGCAGGGCACAAAGCGGCAGGGATATGCTGTTTGCCAAAACAAAAAAAGTAGACCAATCCTTTAAGGGTAAACTTGTACACCTGGAGTTTTATAAAAACGCTGCCGGTGTTGGTGATACGCTGGCATTAGCGGTAAATGGTAAACAACTGCATTTTTATGCCAATAAATTGGGCAGCGGGGGCGAGGGGCTGTTTTACAGGCATTATTTTGAGTCGGCGGAGTATGTGGATGGTTATAAACTGCGTCTCGTAAAATTTAAAATTGATGAAGTAACCGGCGATAGCCTTACGGTTACCTGTTTTTTTGATTTTTATGGCACCAATGCAGCCCTTGCCGCCGGTAAAAGCATACAGCAACAATACCAGTTTAGCCGTAAAGCGGTAAGCGGGGTAATGGTAAAGCAGGAAAATGCAGGCATGTAGCCGTATGAAATGAGTGCAGCCTGTAAACTTTTTTTCATTGCTCTTTTCGGGCAAAATTGCTGATACTATATTTCATTTTATACATATTCACTTGTTTTTTATACTTACTGTATTGCCGCATAAACGTAAAATAGCGCATAATCCCAGGCCTGTGTGTATGTAATAAGCCTTAAACCTTTATCTTGCAGCCCTTATTTATTACGTTTATGAAGCACCTGCCTATAGATTCACAGCTTTTTATAGAAAACCGCAGGCGGTTTGTAAAGGAAATGCAAGCCGGCAGCATTGCAATTTTTAACAGCAACGATGAGGTGCCTTCCAATGGCGATGCGCTGTACCGTTTTCAGCAAAACAGTAATATTTATTGGCTTACCGGTATTGAGCAAGAAGATACCATGGTGATTTTTTTTTCCGATAACCCGGATGAAAAATACCGTGAAGTGCTGGTACTGGTGCGCCCGGTTGAACTAAAGGAGAAATGGGATGGCAAAAGGCTGCGTGCCAAAGAGGCTACCGCCATCAGTGGCATAAAAACCATAGTTTGGTTAGATAACCTGGAGGCCCTGCTGCAAACCTGGGTACACCAGGCCGATACCATTTACCTTGATACCAACGAAAACGACCGCAAAAGCAGCGATATACAAACCAGGGATTACCGTTTTATACAGCAAATGCAGCAGCGCTACCCTTTGCATAAATATGAGCGTAGCGCAAAAATTTTAAAAAAGCTGAGGGGCGTAAAATCCAAATACGAAGTGGCCGTGGTACAACAGGCCATTGATATTACCGAAAAAGCTTTCCGGCGCCTGCTTCAGTTTATTAAGCCCGGTGTAATGGAATACGAAATTGAAGCCGAAGTGGTGCATGAGTTTTTGCGCAACCGTGCCAGGGGCGAAGCATACAGCAGTATTATAGCCAGTGGCGACAGGGCGCGCACGCTGCATTACATATCCAACAATGCCGAATGCCTTGACGGTGAGTTGATATTAATGGATTTTGGCGCAAATTATGGCGGCTATGCGGCCGACCTAACCCGAACTTTACCCGTTAATGGCACTTTTACAAAAAGGCAGAAAGAGGTGTACAACGCCTGCCTGCACCTGCATGATTATGCAAAAGGGCTGCTTAAGCCCGGCATATCCATTGTGGACTATACCGAAAAAGTGGGCAGCGAAGCCACAAAGCAGTTTATAAAACTGGGCCTGATTACAAAAGCCGATGTTAAAAACGAGGATAAGGACAACAGGGCATACCGTAAATACCTGTACCACGGCATTAGCCACCACCTGGGTATTGATGTACACGACCTGGGTACCCGTACCCAACCGCTTACAGAGGGCATGCTGTTGACCGTTGAACCGGGTATTTATATTGAGGAAGAGCAAACAGGCGTACGTATTGAAAACAATGTTTGGATTACCAGCACAGGCAATAAAGACCTGATGAAGAATATACCCATAAAGGCAGAGGAAATAGAGGCGTTAATGAAGCGGTAGCAGGTTTTCGCAGCCTGTGCAAGGGTTGCTTGTATCAATTAGCGGATTTCTAAAAATATATATGAAACAAATTCCCAACATCTTTACCTTATTAAACCTTGTATGTGGCTGCATAGCCATTATGTACATACTGCAGCCAGGGCTTGTGCCACAGTACACCATAGGCGAGGGTGGGGGAGCGGCTCCCTTTTTGAACGACACAACCGGGGTACAATACATAAACATCCCTGAGCAGATACAGATGGCCTCCCTGTTTATAGGTATTGCCGCTGTAATTGATTTTTTAGACGGTTTGGTGGCAAGGCTGCTGAAGGCATCCTCCGAAATGGGCAAGCAGCTCGATTCCCTGTCGGATGTGGTGAGTTTTGGTGTAGCCCCAGGCATGATTATGTTTCAACTGCTGCGCCTGGCGTATGCCCAACAGCCGGACGGGCTGGATGTTAATATCATCTGGCTTTTACCGGCATTCATCGTGCCTGCCGCAGGTGCTTACAGGCTGGCAAGGTTTAATATTGATACAGAACAGAGCTATGGTTTTAAGGGCGTGCCAATACCCGCAGCAGGTTTGCTGATAGCCTCTTTTCCACTGATCGACTTTTTTGGTTCAGACGGCATTGCTGAACCATTACGCACAGGCTTTTTGCACCTGTTAAGCAATAAATGGTGTTTATATGCAATAATATTGCTCATTAGTTACCTTATGGTTTCAACACTGCCTTTAATGGCCTTAAAGTTTAAAAACCTTTCAGTTAAGGATAACTGGCCTAAATTTTTGCTCGTAGCCATCGCGGTGTTGGCAGCCCTCATTTTGCAGTGGCTGGCTGTGCCGGTGGTTTTCGTTATATATGTTGTTTTATCTTTGCTCATCAAACAAAAAACGCATGACGTATAGTATTCAAATCAAAGTAATGCCTTTAAAAGACCTTTTAGACCCCCAGGGTAAAGCTGTTTTAGGCGGATTACAGAATTTAGGGCTTAAAGGTGTAGAAGATGTGCGCATTGGCAAGCACATAAGCCTTCAGGTAGATGCCGCCAATGAGGATGACGCAAGGCAGATTGCTGACGAAGCCAGCAAAAAACTGTTGGCTAACCAGGTTATGGAATTTTACGAGATAGAAATATTAAAACCAATTTAAGCCAGCCCTGCCTGGGGCGGCTTAATGCACGCGATATTTAATGGAGGAAGAAAAAAAAGGTTTGCAAGGCTTAAAAAGCCCCTCTCCGGCGGATGGGCTTAAAGGTTTGTACCTTGTACCCACCCCACTGGGCAATTTAAAGGATATTACCCTGCGTGCACTGGAAGTACTGCAGGGGGTTGATGTTATTTTGTGCGAGGATACACGCACCTCCTCCAAACTGCTTCATCATTACAATATTAAAAAGCCGGTATCGCCTTACCACCAGCATAACGAGCATAAAATTGTGGAGCATATAGCTGCACAACTGGCCGCCGGTAAAACCATGGCGCTGATAACCGATGCCGGTACCCCCGGTATATCCGACCCCGCATTTTTGCTGGTGCGGGAGTGTGTAAAGCAACAGGTAAAGGTAGAGTGTTTGCCGGGTGCCACCGCTTTTGTACCTGCTTTGGTTAACAGTGGCCTGCCGGTTAACCGCTTTGTGTTTGAAGGTTTTTTGCCCCTTAAAAAAGGGCGGCAAACACTTTTTAAAAAGCTGGCGGCAGAGGAGCGTACCATGGTTTTTTACGAAAGCCCCATGCGCCTTGTAAAAACCCTTGAGGAAATGGCTGTGTATTTTGGGCCGGAAAGAAACTGTAGTGTAAGCCGCGAACTTACCAAACTGTTTGAGGAAAACAAACGGGGCACGCTACAGGAAACCGCTGCCTATTTTAAAGCAAAAACCGTTAAGGGTGAAATAGTTATAGTTGTTGAGGGTAAGGAGAGTTAAGCTTTTTTTAAACGCGGTTTTGTATTAAGTTATCGTAAATTCGATTGTAACAGTTGCTTAAACTGTATATTTAATCCCCCTTTTTGAAAATGCATAATTGCGTAAGCGTATGCCTTGCAAAAAGGGTTTTGCTTTTTGTAAGGGTGAAGTTGAAAGTGAGCAGTTTAGTAAACAATTATGATGCTGCCTGTAACTTTTGCATGGGTTTTGTGCGTTTACAGGCAATAAAAGGAATGATTATGAAAAAGATAGTTTTGTGTGCAGCAGTAATAGTGTTTAGTATTTCATGTGTGGCAGCACAGTTGCGTAAAATACCTGCTTCGGTTACCGATGCTTTCGCATCCCGCTATCCCCACGCAGAAAAGGTTGAGTGGCGCGATAAGATTACCAGTTTTGAAGCAGGCTTTACCTTGAATAATGTAGGCATGAAGGCTGGTTTTTCCGGCAAAGGTCAGTGGAAGTACAGTGAGAAAAGCATAAGTTTTGAAGATTTGCCCGCTGGTGTAAAAGAC
>CAZRDD010000378.1:0-5392 GCA_964598675.1 uncultured Parafilimonas sp. | reverse complement strand
TGCTGCGCCGCTCTGCCAAGAATCCATTTGCCAGGAAACACTATAATGACTAACGGACAGCCCATTATGGGTAAAATTATCGCCAATATTAGAGCCACTGCTCATCACCCCTCCCGCCCTTATAATACCATTTATATCTAATGCAGTTTCTGGATACCTATTAATTCCCACAAGGCCAGTTGAGGTTATCCTCATCCTCTCAGGTGGCAATATATTATCTGTAGCTATATTTGTTGGGTTATCTGGAGTTGTACCGAAAACAATATCGCCCTGTGAATTTAAGCCGCCCGATGCAGAGCTACGTACAGCCCATATACCCGCGACATTTGCGGGGGTTCTTACATCACGCCAGCCCGCAAATAACATCCCCCCTAATACATGGGTGGTAGTATATGAAGAATTACTACCCCTGTTATCAATTGTAATAAAATTGCCAGCATTCAATGTGGTGCTATTTTTATAGATGTGTAACGCAGTAACGGGAGTAGTTGTTCCTATCCCCACATTTGTACCAGCACCGGTAGGGAAAGTATTTTGGCTGTAACTACAATTACTGATTATTACAAGACATAAACCCATTAATACCTTATTCATAACATTCACTTTTAAAATAGTCTTTATTAAATAATATTTTCAATTGCATGCTTCAATTTGCTATGTAACAATTTAAAAAAAAACTATTGGAAGGCCTACACACCAACAATAGTATAAAAACAGCTTCATTTTGTACCTTTTGCTAACACGTCGCTATTTTTACACTATAACAAAATATCCATTTGTCCCCATTTTTAATACTGTTCAAAAAAAATCTTCATTTACATTAAATACCATTCATAAGCATTCCCTTATCAATTAAAATAAGTGTCGTTTATGTAAGCTATCAAAACATGTTACATAAAAAAACCACATCACCTTGTATTTAAGGCAAGACCCAGATATTCTGCAAATGCATCACATCTAGCATTAACCACTTAGCACTGGGTGTATTAGTATTAACTAATTAAGCTGTTGCTAAAAAAAATCATTAACCTTATCGTTCAAAAATTTAAGACTCGTGATTTTTGTCAAGTGTTGGATTGTATTGTCGTGTAGACCAAGGCTATTTTTAAGCCCGCAACATTTTGGCGCACATAAGTACAACATAAAGGCAAGGGTTTTACCAGTTAATCAATGTTTCCAATATCTGTATATGGGGATACTGGGTTTGGGTTTATTATGAGTAGATAAACATTTTCAACAACGCTAAAGTAAGATAAAATATTAATTAAAAAAATAATTTTTAAAAAAATAGCCGTAATTGTTGTTTCAGTCTATTACCTCAAAATACTACATTAATATACTTTTGCCAAAGAGTCTATCCAATCCAAAATTATTATTATCCCGGCCAGAAATCTGAACATTTCATTGCATGCTTGAGACTGTTATCATCTATTCCCATATCAACAAGCAAAGAAAAGATAGGCTTAAATATCCTTTTGAATATTTACTGAATCACAAGAACCAAAAAATAAAATTGAATAGCTTCAAGTTAACATCGTTAATCATAACCTGAAAGCCTACTACTTTCATTATCTGTTCATTCTGTCAACTAATGAAGACTGCTTGCTGATTGCACTCTTACAATTAAAACGGCTTTACAAATAAAACCTATTGAGCCACACCATTTTGAGTTTGCAAGGTTTGAAAATACACCATACTCCCCAACGCCGGATGGTACGACGGCACATACTGTATATACCCAAAAGCCTGCAAGTCATTGATAAACTTATGGTAGGTCTGGTTGGCCCTGATTTTGGCCAGTGCCATTACCTCGCGTCTGGTAATGGAAAGAGGGCTTTGCAGCCCTCCCTTATACCATAAATGCAGCAACGCCGCGTATACGGCAAGATGGAAGGCATTTACCCGCTGATCCAATTGTATGGCCATAAAAAATATGTCTTTTGTTTTCTCCATAGCGCTTTCTAATCCTCGCTGAAGCCGTTTTCCAATAATTCCTGTATTTCCCGGCTCCTGTAGTAATGCACCCCTCCTATTTTGGATGAATGCAGTTTGCCGCTTACCCGCAAATGCTGGAGCTTGCCATCTGATATGCTCAGCAGCTTGCGCACCTCAGCTCCTTTTAGCCACTCTTTTGGGGCGATGCCCTGCTTCGGTGCCAACAGTTGTTTCAGATCCTTGAGCAACTCAAGGCGGAAAGCCCGTAAATCTTCCTTGGTGATAAATTCTACATTCATAACCCCATGCCTTGTGATTGTTCTTTCTTTTGTTCCAATGATTGCAGTACAGTATCTATACGGCGGAAGGTATACTGTCCTTCATAGGCCGATTTCGCTTGGTTGTATTCCTGCGCCTCCTGTAGAGTTTGGTTGGGTACAGTTGCTCTTTTGATATAACATTTGCAGCCGCCTCAAAAACAACATATTCATACCCCACAGCCTTTTCCTGTTTGAGGTAAGACTTTATCTCTTTTGCATTTTCTTTCGCAATGTCCATAACCAATTTTTTAATGGTGAGTTTTTTAGAGCAGTCTTGCCTTCAGCAAAGACCTGTGCCCTATATGCAACACCAGCGCCCTGCCGCCATTGCGCTCCCCAATTTGCACCACCAATTCTTGGGTGGAAGGGATGGTAAAGGGCTGGAAAGCGAACACATACTCTTGGTGCTGACCACCTCCAACCATATGCGCGGCATCAGCATACAATGGTGTAATTTCAGTTTCCTGCACCGCCGTGCGCTTGCCCCTTTTCTGGTCCCTCACAAAAAAACGGACATAATCAGGGGTGTAATCAATAAGCGCATAGTTGCCCAGCCTTAGCAAAAGCCATTGCATGCTGTCTTTCAGCCAGATGCCCTGGAGCGACAGGTGCATGCGCTGGCTTGAAGTTCTGGTGCCGATAAAACGTGGTTGTACTTTTATTTCTGCGGCATCTTTATCAAACACCTTTTCATTCACAGGCTTACCTTTCATTTCCCCCTGGCCATTGGTATTGTTTTTAAAAGAGAGATTCAGCACCGAGGGTTCAGGGGCATAATCCACCACAAAAGAATAAAACTGCCCATCTGTGGTTATGACTGTCAAATTAGTTTGCGCAAAACCTTCCCTGCCAGCCTTCACCTGCAGGATGTTGTCAACTCCTTTTGCCTTCTGGACCAGCACGGCAGGATTACCCCTGTCCACGCTTTTGATAGCATAAGGGAAAATGATATTGCTTGTTTTGTTGTAGCTGATGACTACCCGGTACGGCGTGATGCTTTGTTGTGAATACGCTTTCACATGCAACAGCCCGGTTAAGATTCCAGCTGCAATAATGACTATCAGATTTTTCATACCTAAGATTTTAACTCGTTTAGACAATTTTAAATACTCAATTATGGGTTTTGAGAGTTTCCTCTCAGCAACACCTGGTAACCGGCCTTGACTGTTACTCTTACCAGTTTTACTTTTTTAGAAATGAACGATTTTGCCGCTTCTATCCCCGCACTGGCAGCCTGTGCGCCGAACGAAGGGTCAAGCGTTGTCAGCCCGAGGCCTTGTATGGATGCATCTGCTGACTGCTTGGCAACGTCCCTGCTGATGGCACCGGGGATAAACAGCCCCGGCATCCCGTCGAGGTCATACACAGCCAAAGCCACAGGCAGGATATTTTCGCCATAACGGATGGAGCTGATAGCAATGTGAAGCCGTTCACCATTGAGCGAGGCAGTGCCAAATACAAAATTGTCTTTGGGTACCAGTATACCATTGATATATACATCATTTACCAGCCGTAATTTTACCGTCGAGCCGCTAACCAGCGTCTGCGTTTCCTGCACCACAGCCTGAATGATATTTTGCGTTTCGGCTTGCCTGGGATTGTCTTCCAGAGAGTAAAAAGCGTTGGGCTGTTGCAAGGTTGTAACCGTATCTTTTGCCTGTAACGCTGAAGCGTTATCCGCTTCACTATTCAAAACCACCGGAAACACATCCTGCTTATGCTTCTCCGATTGCTGCTGCAATTTTTCCTTTACTATTTCCGGGTGCTGTGCCTGCAATATTTTATCCATCACAGTATTCAATTGCTGCATTTCGGGGTCGCTACCCGTGTCCTTCTTGTTCATCGCCTGCACCATATTTTCCAGGCGTTCAATTGCTTCATTATTATCGGGCTGCGCGTGTTCCGTTGAATGCTGCTTATAACCGGCCTGCTTCGCTTGGCCGGACTCAGCGGATTTATTTAGTGCCTCATTCAATTCAGACAGTTTCTTAGTTACCTTTTCTTCGTTTGCATCCCTGTAATAACCGCTGCCTAACGGCGAAGGGTCGTAATCCGGTTTCGGGAAGCCGTCCGTCTTAATAAAGGCATGGCGGGGGGTGTCCATACCTTTTAACCCAAAAAACGGATCGTTTTTCACCGCCTCCTTGTATTTTGCTGAATCCTTGTCCGCCTCCTCATAAAAAGTCAGTTTGTCCGCATGCTTTTCCTCTTTCAGCTTCGCATCGGGCAGGTGCATATTAAACCCGTGTTGTGCAGCTATGTTCTGCGCCTTGGCCGACGTGCTGCCGAGCAGCCCTATTGACCATAATAAAAAAGTCATAAAAGGCAATACCAGCATCGGGAGTCTTCTATTAGCTTATCGCATACATTTTCTGAAAAATAATCAGTCATAGCCAAATAATATTCCTTAATTATAAATTCGCATTTCAATCAATCACTTGATGGCATACCCCCCGCTCTTTGTGGAGTTCGGTAACAATAAATTGACTCCATTCGCTCTCCTAAGTGTTAAGCTTTACCGTCACTTTGGAGATTTTATAATAGCCAGAATATTTTCTGCCATGCGCTGCTGCAGGCCCATTGCGTTACGCCACCCAAACCGTTACTGCAATACTTTTTACATGCCTATAAAAGAGTTTTTCCTCCTTTAAAATTTAACCCTGTTACTAAATTACTACAAAAATGCATTGGTTAAAACAATACTACCTCTTGCGGCTACAATACCAACAGCGGAGGATTACAATAAGGCAAATGTGCCTGGCGTACATCTAAACCTTTTGGCGCCATTATCAATTTTATCAATAATACAAGCATCACCCAAAAACAAAAAAGCCTGCAAACATTACATTTACAGGCTTTTTGGCTAAAATTAAAGGTGGTGGAGCTGGCGGGAGTCGAACCCGCGTCCAAACATACTTGCTTCAAGCTTTCTACATGCTTATTTCGTTATTGGTTGTAGGCGTGTAACAGGAACCGAACAAACCGATTATACGCTTAGCTGGATGGTCTTAAGCAACAGTCACAGCCTTCTGTTGCAGCATCCCGTGTTTTGTTTTTAGTCGGCGGCGGGGCATGGTAACAGGCCAACCTGCCCGGGCGGCCCTAATGACTATCTAATCACTGATTAGGCAGCCATG
>CAZRDD010000377.1:0-5398 GCA_964598675.1 uncultured Parafilimonas sp. | reverse complement strand
TGTTTGTACAAAAATACAACTACAAAAAAGGCATATTGTTCGGCCTGTCGTTGTATGCCTTTGGTGCGTTGCTGTTTATACCTGCGGCTTCGGTGCGAGAGTACTATTTCTTCCTGGTGGCCTTATTTATTATGGGTAGCGGTGCCACTTTTCTGGAAACGGTTGCCAACCCTTATGTAACCATTTTGGGCAGTAAAGATACCTCTGAGCAGCGCCTTAATTTTGCGCAATCTTTTAATGGTTTGGGTGCGGTGTTAGCCCCGCTCTTAGGCAACAAATTCATTCTTTCTGGTATTGAGCATACAAAGGAAGAACTGAAAAATATGTCTCCTGCTGATTTGGGTAAATATCTGAATTTTGAATCGTCTGCGGTCAAAATTCCATATTTGGTTATGGCAGTTGTTGTTATTTTAGTGGCGCTGTTGTTTGTAGTAACAAAACTGCCGGAAGTTACAGAAGAAGGCCATTCAATAAATTTCTCTTTGAGTGTATTTAAAAACAGCCATCTTAAATGGGCGGTAATCTCTGAGTTTTGCTATGTAGGCGCACAGGTAGGCGTGGGCAGCTATTTTATAAGGTACTCTAAATTTGTGGGTGACTTTCCTGAACATAAAGCTGCTAATTATTGGACTATTGCCGTTGTGGGCTTTATGGTGGGCCGGTTTGCAGGCACCTTTTTTATGCGTTACATAAAACCTGCCAGGCTGTTAAGCCTGTATGCAGTTATCAATATTCTTTTACTTACTGTGGCCTTAACAGCCAAAGGCGATGTGGCCATATATGCAACTTTGTTAACGCCTTTCTTCATGTCAATCATGTTCCCCACCATTTTTGCCCTCGGCATTAAAGACCTTGGCGAAGAAGCTAAAATTGGTTCTTCTTTCCTCATCATGTCAATTATTGGTGGTGCATGCATACCCGTTTTAATGGGTATTATCTCAGATAAAACCGGCAGCATGCAAACTGCCTATATTGTTCCGTTAATATGCTTTGCCGTTATTTTATACTTTGGTGTAAAAGGGCATAAAATAAAATTGAACAACAGCGAATACCACGATTTAAACAAAGCCGGGCAACTGCCGGTGTTTGAATAGTGGTTAGCGGATAACGATGGTTTTAAAGTAGTAAATATAAATACAGCATTATGGCGAGATACTGCCTTGCATTAGACCTTGTAGACGATGAGCAACTGATAAGCGAGTACGAAGCATACCATGCCAACCCGCGCCCCGAAATTATGAAGAGCATTAAGGATGCAGGCGTTACGGTAATGGATATTTACCGTGCAGGCAACCGTTTGTTTATGATAATGGAAACCGATGAAACCTTTGACTTTGCGCGGAAAGCGGCTATGGATGCTGCAAACCCCAAAGTGCAGGAGTGGGAGCAACTGATGTGGAAATACCAGCAGGCCATACCCGCTGCAAAGCCCGGCGAAAAATGGGTGGTGATGCAGCAGATATTTGGTTTGCCGGAATAGCGGTTACGGTTTTGCCGGGGCGGTTAATTTAATGGTTCACGAAAAGAAAAAATATGTTCAGTTTACAAAATAAACATGCAGTAATTACAGGCGGTGGCAGCGGTATAGGCAAAGCCATTGCATTGTTGTTTGGCGCACAGGGTGCCACGGTACACATTATTGACATTAATGGCGATAACGCAGCGGCCACGGCGGCGGCAATAACCGCCGCAGGCGGTGCTGCTTTTGGGCATGTTTGCGATATTACCCGCCAGCACGAGGTGGCAGAAGTATTTGCCGCCTGCGGACTGGTGGACATACTGGTTAACAGTGCAGGCATATCGCACATTGGCAAGGCCGATACCACCCCCGAGGCTGATTTTGACCGTATTTACCAGGTAAATGTAAAAGGCCTGTACAACTGCCTGCACATTGCCATACCTGTTATGAAGCAGCATGGCGGCGGGGCCATCCTCAATATTTGCTCGGTGGCGGCACTGGCGGGCCTTAACGACCGTTTTGCTTACAGCATGAGTAAAGGTGCCGTGTACAGCATGACATTGAGTGTTGCCAAAGATTATATTGGCGACAACATACGCTGTAATTCCGTATCGCCCGGCAGGGTGCATACACCATTTGTAGATGGCTTTTTAAAGAAAACCTACCCCGGCAGGGAGCAGGAAATGTTTGAAAAACTGTCTAAAACCCAGCCCATCGGCAGAATGGGCAGGCCGGATGAAATTGCCACGCTGGCACTGTTTTTATGCAGCGACGAAGCATCTTTTATCACCGGTACCGATTACCCAATTGATGGCGGCTTTTTAAAGCTGAATACGTAACCCTCACCCCTAACCCATCTCCCTAAAGGGCGAGGGACGGAGGAGATAGCGTTGTAACTATTAAAATTTTATAAATAGTTTCTTAAAGGATACAGGCTTCACAGTCCTCCCTTTAGGGAGGATTAGGAGGGTTTAATAAATATTAAAATATAAACAAGTTCTCTAAAGGATACGGGCTTTACAGTCCTCCCTTTAGGGAGGATACAGGAGGGTGTAATTATGAAACTAATAAGATTTGGGGCCGCTGGTGCAGAAAAAACAGGGATAGCCACAGGCGATGTGTACTACGATACATCAGCATTTGGCGAGGATTATAACGAGCATTTTTTTGAGAACGACGGTATTAACAGGCTGGCCGCTTTTTTAGATGCCAACCAGGGCAGCCTGCCCGAAGTACCCGCAGGCGCCAGGCTGGGCAGCCCGGTGGCGCGCCCCTCTAAAATATTGTGTATCGGCCTTAACTATGCCGACCATGCCCGCGAAACAGGCGCCACACCCCCGCCCGAGCCGGTGATTTTTATGAAATCAACCACCTCGCTTGCCGGGCCAAACGATAACATTGTCATCCCCAGGGATTCTAAAAAAACCGATTGGGAAGTGGAGCTTGCCGTGGTAATTGGCAAAAAAGCCAGCTATGTAGAAGAGCATGAAGCGCTGGATTATGTGGCAGGCTATGTATTGCACAACGATGTTAGCGAGCGTGAGTTTCAACTGGAGCGCAGCGGCACCTGGGATAAAGGCAAAGGCTGCGATACCTTTGCCCCGTTAGGGCCGTACCTTGCCACACCCGATGAACTGGATAATATTGATAACCTGCGCCTGTGGCTTACCGTTAACGGCAAAACCATGCAGGATGGCAATACCTCAAACTTCATCTTCAGAATACCTTTTATCATTGCTTATGTCAGCAGGTTTATGACGCTGCTGCCCGGCGATGTTATTTCAACCGGTACACCTGCGGGCGTGGGCTTGGGCTTCAATCCACAAATATTCCTGCAACCGGGCGATGTGGTAGAACTGGGCATTGATGGCCTCGGCACCTCTAAACAGCACGTAGTGGCCTACCCAAACAAATAGCCATGAAAACGGAAAACAGTTTGCATACGCCTGCGGTAACCGGTGAGGCGGTTATTATTGACAGCCACCAGCATTTTTGGCAGTTTAACCCCGTGCGCGATAGCTGGATTAACGATGATATGAAGGTTATACAGCGCGATTTTTTGCCGGGGGACCTTTACCCTGTAATACAGGCGGCAGGTGTTGCAGGTACTGTAATTGTACAAAGCGACCAGAGCGAGGAAGAAAACGTTTTTCAGCTTGGTAACGCAGAAAACAATGATTTTGTAAAGGGCGTGGTAGGCTGGGTTAACCTGCAGGCAGATGATGTGGAGCAAAAGCTGGCGCATTACCAGCAGTTTAAAAAAATGAAAGGCTTCCGCCATGTGCTGCAGGGCGAAAAAGACCGCGCTTTAATGCTGAAACCTGCATTTAAAAAAGGCATCAGCCTGCTGCAGCAATACGGTTTTACGTACGATATACTCATCTTCCCCGACCAGCTTGGGTACAGCCAGCAATTGGTAAGCGAGTTTCCCAACCAGCCATTTGTAATTGACCATGTGGCCAAGCCTTATATAAAAGCCGGGGAAATAGATGCCTGGCGGCAGGCTATGCAAGGCATTGCGCAGTACCCCAACGTGTATTGCAAAATATCGGGCATGGTTACCGAAGCCGACTGGCAGGGCTGGAGCAGGGAGCAACTGCTGCCTTACATTGATGTGGTGATTAATGCTTTTGGCACCAGCAGGATAATGTTCGGGTCCGACTGGCCGGTGTGCCTGGTGGCGGCCAGCTACCAGCAGTGGATAGGGTTGCTGAAAGACTATTTTGCGCCTTTCTCCACACAGGAGCAACAGGCTTTTTTTGGCGGTAACGCCACCCGGTTTTACAAATTATAAACGGAGTTTAAATTAAACGATATGAACTTACAATTGCAGGATAAAGTAATTATAGTAACAGGCGGTGCAAAAGGCATTGGCGAAGGTATTGTAAAAGTGCTTTCGGCCGAAGGGGCCATACCCGTAATAGTGGGCAGAAGCGAGGCCGATAACCTTAAAACAGTACACGCGGTAGAAGCTGCCGGTGGCAAATGCTACCAGGTGGTGGCAGAGCTTACCCGCCCCGAGGAGTGTGAAAAAGCGGTAAACACCGTGCTGGCGCAGTTTGGCGGCATTCACGGGCTTGTAAATAATGCCGGTGTAAACGATGGGGTAGGGCTGGAGAACGGCAGCTACGAAGCCTTTATGGCATCGTTACACAAAAACGTGGTGCATTATTACCTGATGGCGCATTACGCATTGCCTGCCCTTAAAATATCAAAAGGGGCCATTGTAAATATTACCTCTAAAACAGCCGAAACAGGGCAGGGGGGTACCTCCGCCTACGCTGCAGCCAATGGCGGCCGAAACGCCCTTACCCGCGAGTGGGCGGTGGAGCTGCTTAAATACGGCATACGCGTAAACGCTATAGTGGTGGCAGAGTGCTGGACACCCCTGTACGAAAACTGGATTAAAACCTTGCCCAACCCGGCCGAAAAGCTTAAAGAAATTGAAGCCAAAATACCGCTGGAAAACAGGATGACCACCAGTGAAGAAATTGCCAATACTACCGCATTTTTATTGTCAACAGCCTCCAGCCATACCACCGGGCAGTTGCTGCATGTGGATGGCGGTTATGTGCATTTAGACAGGGCGCTGGCCAATGCGTAGTGCTTAGGGTATACTTGTAATAGTTTGTTTGTGTTATTTTTTGTGAATTAAGGTATAACATATTGGTTTTGTGCTTAAATATGCCTTTACTTTGAAACAGATACCAATAACACAAACAAATTTATTGTATGGCCCCCACCAATAGCGAAACTGCCGCACTGCCTTTTTTTAAAGAACCTAAGCCTGCCTCTATACGCCTTTGGCACTGGCTAACCTTCCTTTTCTTTTTAGCATCTGTTACTACTGTTATTTTCGCTTCAACCATGTTTAGAACAAGGGATAATGTTGCCATGGTGCAAAGCCTTGTTACCGAAAGGGGAGGCACTATAACACCC
>CAZRDD010000376.1:0-5420 GCA_964598675.1 uncultured Parafilimonas sp. | reverse complement strand
TACGTGCTGGCCGTTCCTACCACCGTATTGTTTTTATACCATTGGTAGGTTGGTGATGTACCACCATTTACCGCTGTTGCCGTAAAGGTTACTTTGGTACCGGTACATATTGGGCTGGCGATATTTGCTGCTATCGTTACAGTTGGGGCCACAGGGCTGCAATAAGTAAACCCTGCCAGCGAGCCGGTGCCGCCCGGCGTGGTTACGCTTACATTGCCGGTTGCCCCCGTGGCTACCACCGCCTGTATGGAGGTTGATGAAACTACCGTGAACGATTTTGCGGCTACCCCGCCAAAACTTACTGCCGACACACTGGTGAAGTTTGAGCCAGTGATGGTTACCGTTGTTCCGGCGGAACCGGTGGCCGGTGTAAACGATGTTATAATGGGCAGTGGCAGGTTATAATGTCTTATAGTAGCTGTTACTGCATAATTGCTGCCCATGGTGTACCCGCCGCCGGAAGACAGGTTTATGTTGATGGTTTTATCAACTGCTAATGTAAGGTTGTTTACAGGTTGTATGTACATAATAACCGACGACACGCCCGCTGGCAATAAAATAGCGCCCTGGCTGCCATTAATACCTACCTGCAATGGCACACTGGTATTATTAACCGTTAAGTATTGCGGCAGGCTGTAGGTTACCGTATAATCCTGCCCGTAAATACCATTGCCCGACAGGTTGTAGTAAACAATGGTAGGTGTTGTGGTGGCTGCGTTACGGGTAAAATGCACATCCATGCTGCTGGTGGCATCCACGTACAGCGAGCTGGTGCCTATCGTAACATTTACGGCTGTTGCATCTGTGCTGAACACAGGTGTGCCTACCGTAAAATAAGCGGTATCTGGTTTTGGCTTAACGTTGCCATACAGGTCGGTAACATTGCTGGTTATCACCATAAAATTATCGCCGCGGTAAGTATCTAAGCTTGTGGTTGGCAATATTTGCAGGGTGTTGCCGTAAGCGCTTAGCTGCACAGGTATGGTAATGCCTTTGGTTAAATCCTGCAGCTGCACCATGCTGGCTGGCAGATTGGTGTTATTAATGCTTTCCGTATAACTGAAGCTTATCTGCGTACCCGATGTATATATTTTGTTGGATGGCTGAGGTACGCCATACAGGGCAGGCGGCGTTCTGTTTATCTGCCCTGTTATTACGGGCGAATAAACCACATTGCCATACTTATCCATCACCACAAGCCTTATGTTATAGCTGCCATCGCGCAGGCCAGCTACGTTCCAGTTATAGGCGGTGCCTGTAATGCTGCTGCCTAAGGCTGTTTTGTTGTATATGGTTACGGTTGTCCAGTTGGGGCTGCCTACTGAATCGTACTGTATGGTTATGGTTTGCAGCCTGCTGGTATCGTAGCTCTTAAACAGTATGGGTACAATATTGTTTGATGCTATGTTGGCCAGCCAGCCTGCAGCCGGGGTTACCAGTGTTACGCCACTAACGGGCGAAGCAAAATCAACCGAAATAGTATCGTTTTTAGCTATATCACCATCGCAGTCATCGGCCATGGTAAATATCAGGTTATCGTAGTTGTACACGCCTCCGGCGCTGTTACGTATAACGTTAACCGTAACTTTTACCTGGCTGTTGTTGCCTATGGTAAGCAGTACCGGCGATGATTGTGTGGCCTGCTGCCCGTTAACATATATAAAAGCGCCATCGGGGTTGCTGGCAGCGTTAAGGTATAATTTGTAGGTGCGGGGGTTGGGGTCAATACTAAGGTTGCCTGCGGTAAAAATAAACACCGCTGTATCCTTAGCCACTCCTTTTTGAAAAGGTACGTTTGAGGTGATGGAAACACTGTCCAGCGATACGGTGTTTGCTTCGTGCGGACAGTTTGATTCACCGGCCACGGTTTCAAACATAGGGGTGCCGTAAACAGGGTCGGTTTTTATGTTTACCGAAAACAGGTCGCCCTGGTTGCCATCCGCCAGGGTATAGCCGGTGGTGGTTGAGGTTGCTTTGGTAAATACAGATGATAACCCTGTGGTCCATTGGGTAGATACATTCACCCCTTCTTTAGCACCAGTGCCCGCATACTGAAAGCCCGCCTCTTTTACCATTGTTTCATCAAGCTGCATACTAAATTGGTAAGTGTTGGTGCCATTTTTGGTAAGCGTGCTGGCTTGTGAAATGCTGGTATTGTAACTAAAGCTAAAGTTTGAGTCAATGGCAGCTTTTTGCTGATTAGCTGCATTATTGGCCAGCAATTGCTGCCAAACCGTTACCTGATTTAAATAGTAAGCGGCAGAATCGGGATTTGCCTGTGCAGCCAACTGTAATTTTGGTATCTGTACATCCCTTATTTCTGCCAGTGTATAAAGAAAAGATGTTTTTATACCGGTGGGGGCAAAAACCATTACATTCTTCTTGGCAAAGCCGCAATTTGTGCTGTCCCAGTCTATCTCGCTGCCAATGGTGTATTTAACATTCATCGCCGCCCCGTAAAATATATCCGCATCGGGGCCTATAGCATTATTTGCTGCAGAAGTTTGTATGGTGGTGGTATTGCTGGTAGTAACATCAAATTCATTGGTGCTTGCGTTGGTTTCAGTAACTGTAAAACTTTTATTAACATCAGCCCAGGCCTTAATTTCTGTTATGCTGCCTATGCCCACATAACTATCATCACCTATCTTAACTTGCCCATAGTCGCCTTTGCCAGACGCTTTTTGGGCCTGTATGGAAAATGCAACCTGGCTGGAAGTAGTAGAACTCCAGGCTGAAAAACTTTGGTTACCCGGAGGGTCGTGCAGCACCAGCAATGGCAGTTGCGGCGTTACCGTTACAAATGTTTGCGCTGTGGTATCGGTTGATACGCCGGTAACAACAATTTTGGTACTGGTATCTGCCAATACGGGCAGGCGGCCATATTGGTCGTACACGTAGGCATTAAATATTTTGCTGTAAGGGGGAAGGGTAAAGGGTGCACCCGCCTTTAAGGCGTAAGTAGCGTGGCCGTTAAGCACTTTTATGGTGTCGGTTTCAAGGTTATTGTCCTGCTGTGGTACGCTGGTATACAATACCACGTACGCCGAATCAAGCGGGCAATACTTAGCAACGGGCCCCTGGTAGGTGTTGAAGGTTAACTGGCGGGTGGTACCCTGTGACCAAACATTGTAATTGATACCTGCATTGTTACAATTGATATCTATACCCGATACCACCAGTTGTGCTTTGCGTTTGTACACAAGGTTAAGGGTGGCATCGGCATTGGTTATGTCGCGGGTGATGGAGTCGGCTGGCAGCGATGCAAAAAACGACTGCACCGTGCCAAACGTAAGGCCCGTAATTGAGTCGGCTGCATCTACCGAACCACTGAACAGCAATACCCGGTATTTGCGTGCTGGCAGCCTTATGGAATAATACCCGGTAGCATCGGTAGTTACCTGCTTTCTGAAAACAGACTGCCGGGGTTTGCCCACACTGTCAAACAGCACATCATCAAACTCCAGCGTGGCGGTGCCTATATTATCGCGGCAGCCAGCAGTATAGTACCCCGTTATTACATGGGTGGTGGTATCCTGAAAATTAATATTGCCCACACTGCTGTTTAGCACTACCGTGCTGTTAGCAGGCACAAAGCGGTGGCTGTTAAACACAGGGGTTACGGTATAAGTATCCGGCTGCTTAAAGCTAAGGCCATAGCGCCCATACTGTGCAGGCGGGTTTAGATACGATGTTTTTGCGGAGTCGGCCTCGGGGTTGGATGTGCTGTTTAACAACCCAAAACCGGTTACGCGCACACTATCCAGCGGGCCGGTTATATTGCCTGCCACCGTGCCGTTTAAACAGCCACTGCACACCTGGTACACCTGGCCGGTAATAGCAAATACGGTTGTATCCCTGAAGGGCAGTATCAGCGTATATGGGAAGGCAGTGGAGCGGCTGATTTTTATACTAACACTTGCCGGGCTGTATACATGCTTGCCCGTAGTATCGGCATATATCATCAGCCTTACCGTACCGCTGTCGCCGTAGGTTGTATCGCCATAAAAAATGTTGTCTATCTCAAACCTGCCATCGCTGGTGGTTATGGCACTGTCTAAATAGCTTAATGCCCGCCCTTTTAGGGGCGTTAAACTCTTAACATACACTGTTCGGCTGTTTATGGGGCTGCCGTTGCGCGTTTGCACATAGCCTACTATTTGCCCGTTGCGCCCGTTGGCCGGAGTAAGCACTTTTACCTGCACGGTATCCGTCCAGTTACCGTACTGCCCCGCCGCCGTATAACAGGCGGAGTTGCCACGCCGGTAATAGGTAGTGGCCTGCAGGCTGTCGCGGTCAAAACGGTAGCCAAGCGCTGTGGTGGGTGTTTTTGCCGTAACCCAGGTTTTGGTATCGGCACTTTGCTGCCATATATAGTTTACCGCTGTGGGGTTTTTTATAACTGTTGTGCTGGTAATGCTGTCGGGCAGCAATTCCGGCGGGTAGGCTACGGTATGGCCGTTGCCTATTGTACCTGTGTAAGGGCTGGCATCGCAGGTATAGCTGATGATAACCGCACCATTGCCACCGTTATTGGGACCACTGGTAAAACCGCCGCCGCCCGGGCTGGTTGCACTTGCGCCGTTGTAGCTTGCCCCGCTGCCACCACCATAATAACCAAATACGGGGTTACCGCTTGCAGGGGCATTTAAGCCGCCCCCAAATGGGTTGGCCGCTGCACCCCCACAAACCACAGAGCCATTGCCACCTGCGTATGATTCAATCAAATTTCCGTTTAAAGTGGAACTTGCAGCACCGCCTGTGCCGCCAACAGCGCCATAAGCTGTATCAGTAAAGCTGCCGCCTAAATTTGCTATTGCTACCGGGCCAAAAGTGCTGTTACCGGCAGCGGGGTTAAGAGGACTGCCACCCTGGCCCACCACAAAATTAATTTTTTGGCCCGCAGTTACCGGTATGGCGCACGACTGTGCAAAAGCGCCGCCACCGCCAAACGTGGTACCATCCGGGCTGCCACCGCCGCCACCCCAAAGTTGTACATATATAACGCTAACACCCGGCGGCACAGTCCATGTAAATAAGCCGGGGTTGGTAAAAACATCGTTATGGGTAAAATGCGCTGCTAAAATTACGGCACCGCTGCCGCCTGAATAGGTGCCACCACCCCCACCGGGGGCATAACCAATCTGAGGCTCAATGTAAGATGGGGTGCTATACTGCGCCTGCCGCGCGCCCGAAGCGCCGCCATACTGGCCAATGCCGGGCTGCCCGCTTACACCATACACCGTTGAATTTGTGCCACTGGCACCCGGGCCATATAAGTTAGCAGAGGCACCTGCCGCACCAAAACCATTTACGCCCACCCCGCCACCGGCCCACGACCTTTCCACGTACGGCCCCAAAACACTGGCAGCCCCACCAACGCCAAAATAACCGCCATAAGCAGTATCGTAACTGCCGTT
>CAZRDD010000375.1:0-5439 GCA_964598675.1 uncultured Parafilimonas sp. | reverse complement strand
ATTTTGATGTTGATGTAAATTATGCCCATGGCCGCTCTGCTGGTGCCCCCAAGGGGGCAAATTATATACCCCTTGCCCCAATTTTCACTAGTACAGGCGGGGTTACGTATACTAACAAAAACGGCCTTAATGGCAGCCTGCGTTACCGATACATAAGTAACCGCCCGGCAAACGAAGATTACAGCCTTACCGCTACAGGTTATTTTATTACCGACGCGGTGATAAATTATTCAACCAGTAAATACGAAATAGGGCTGGTTATTAATAACGTATTGAACACCAAATGGAAAGAAACACAGTTTGCCACGGTTACTCGGCTAAAAGGCGAGGCGCAGCCTGTTGATGAAATATGTTTTACACCAGGCACCCCTTTTGCGGCAAAACTTAGCCTGAGTGTTTGGTTTTGATAAACGTAAATAAGAAGCGGGAAGGCATTTTACAACGCCTTACCGCTTCTTATTCAATAAGTTATCCAGCTATCGCAACAATCCTTCAAGATAATTGATAAAAGCATTCTCTTCTATTATACCCGCCACCTCCCCTTTTGCCAATACATTTATCAAGCCGGCCTCTTTATACAACTGTAACCGGCCTTTAAACGCATGGGCTTCCTTCGCTGCGGCAAAGTCCAGCAATTTTGGCAGTATGGCTATCCGGCAAACGTATTCTTCGTTGTTTAACAATACAACTACCCTAGCCTTATCCTTATAAGGTTCAATACGTAACGCAAACCCATTGGTTAGTTCAATGCTTCCCATTCTCCTATGTATTAATGTAAAGGTGGTAATTTTTATTAAAATGGCCGGGCTGCGCTACAAAATATCGGGGTAAACCGTTTTGGGAAGAAAATTACCTCCCTAATAGTTTTAACAGTAAGGCTTTAAATGAAATTTTGTCACTGTTTATCAATACCCTTTCTTTGTTGCCCTTTTATTGCCTGCCAAACGATGCGTATAAGTGTTGCTAACACGGCATAAAAATGAAATTTTGGCTTTTTTTATACCTGTGGCATAGAAATAGATAAACCACGTCAGGTAAAACACAACAGTTCATTATCTAAAATTTAATACGATTATGGCACAAACACTAAATGTTACCCCTCTTCATGACAGGGTGATTGTAAAACCAGCTCCCGCTGAGGAAAAAACTGCTGGTGGCATCATTATTCCAGACACTGCAAAAGAAAAACCACAGCGCGGCACAGTTGTAGCTGCTGGTCCTGGTAAAAAAGACGAGCCCGTAACTGTAAAAGTGGGTGATACTGTATTGTATGGCAAATATGCCGGTACTGAAATTCAGGTTGAAGGCGGCGATTACCTTATTATGAGGGAAAGCGATATACTGGCAATAGTATAGTTGTTGCCCGGAAAAAGAAGTTTGCTGATATGGTAAAAATGGTTGCAGCCTGTAAACTAACTTAAAAAATGGTTGCTCCTTATTTCAATCAGCCCCTTTAATTTTCACGGTTGTAAATGTTTTAATTCAAAAAATCTTAAAAAAATTCAAGAAATGGCTAAACAAATATTCTTCGACATTGAAGCGAGGAACCGCATGAAAAGAGGTGTTGACATACTTGCCAATGCTGTAAAAGTTACATTGGGTCCTAAAGGCCGCAACGTAGTTATTGAGAAAAAATTTGGTGCACCAGCCGTTACTAAAGATGGTGTTACCGTTGCTAAAGAAATTGAACAGGAAGACCCCATTGAAAACATGGGCGCACAAATGGTGAAAGAAGTTGCCAGCAAAACTGCTGATATTGCAGGTGATGGTACTACTACCGCAACCGTACTTGCCCAGGCTATTATAGGCGAAGGTTTAAGGAACGTTGCCGCTGGTGCAAACCCAATGGACCTGAAACGCGGTATTGACAAAGCTGTTGCAGTGATTGTTAAAAACCTGCAGAGCCAGAGCCAGGCAGTGGGTGAAGACAGCCAGAAAATTGAGCAGGTTGCTTCTATTTCAGCCAACAACGATAATGAAATTGGTAAATTGATTGCCCAGGCTTTTGCAAAAGTGGGTAAAGAAGGTGTTATTACCGTAGAAGAAGCAAAAGGTACTGATACTACAGTTGATGTAGTAGAAGGTATGCAGTTTGACCGCGGTTACCTTTCTGCTTACTTTGTTACCAACAGCGAGAAAATGGAAGCTGAGTTGCAGAATCCTTTTATACTGATATATGACAAGAAAATATCTGCAATGAAAGATATTTTGCATATACTGGAAAAAGTTGCACAAAGCGGCCGCCCCCTGTTGATTATATCTGAAGACCTTGAAGGTGAAGCACTTGCAACACTTGTTGTAAATAAACTGCGTGGCACTTTAAAAGTTGCTGCTGTTAAAGCCCCAGGCTTTGGCGACCGCAGAAAAGAAATGTTACAGGATATAGCTGTACTTACCGGCGGTACTGTAATAAGCGAAGAACAGGGCTTTAAACTGGAAAATGCAGACCTTAGCTATTTAGGCCAGGCAGCATCTGTAACCATTGACAAAGACAACACCACTGTTGTTGGCGGCAAAGGCGATAAAGAAGCTATTACTGCACGCGTTAACCAAATTAAAGCGCAGATTGAAACTACAACTTCTGACTACGACAGGGAAAAACTGCAGGAACGCCTGGCTAAATTAGCTGGTGGTGTAGCAGTACTGTACATTGGTGCAGCCACTGAAGTAGAAATGAAAGAAAAGAAAGACCGTGTTGACGATGCCCTGCATGCAACCCGTGCTGCTGTTGAAGAAGGTATTGTACCAGGTGGTGGTGTAGCATACATTCGTGCTATCGAATCACTGGAAGGTTTCAAAGGCGTTAATGCTGACGAAACTACTGGTATTGCTATCATCAAACGTGCTATCGAAGAGCCTCTTCGCCAGATTGTTATCAACAGTGGTATTGAAGGCAGCATAGTGGTACAAAAAATTAAAGAAGGCACTGCCGACTTTGGTTTCAACGCACGCACAGAAGTTTACGAAAACTTACTTGCAGCCGGTGTTATTGACCCAACTAAGGTTACCCGCATTGCGCTGGAAAATGCAGCTTCAATTGCAGGTATGTTGTTAACTACTGAAGCAGTAGTTGCCGACAAACCAGAACCTAAGTCTTCTGCAGCACCTGCTATGCCAGGCGGCGGCGGTATGGGTATGGATTATTAAGAAAATGCCCGTAACACTTAGCAGTAAGTTTTACGGCAGCATGTATAACAAAACCCCCGTTATTTATTTAGCGGGGGTTTTGTGTTTTTATCCTAGATTGTTTGGAAACTCTAACCTACCTATAACAAAAAATTGTAAAAACAAGCTATGAAATTCAGTTACTTTTAAACTGTAATTTTAGACAATGAACCCCAAAATCCACCTTCTTATTCTACTGCTGCTATCCTTATTTTCTTGTAAATATAAGTACCCGGCAAATTTTGATGCTTCATTAGCAAACACAACTATTAACCCTGCCAGCGTTTATGATACTATATCCAGAGATGAGACTGAAGAGGATTTCACAGACAGTTCAGAATACCAACAAGAACCATTTCAATTTCTAAGCCTGTACCCCGTCATTAAAGACAGTATCAAATTTGTAAAGTCATTACGATCTAATTGCCATCTTGCCCAACATGAGCGGAATATGCATATTACCACCTTTCTAAAAACAAAATTATACGGTTCTGCGAATACATTTTATCTAATTGAATACAGTTGGTTTTCGGGGCCAAGCTGTGAATTTCCGTGGAAGAAACAAATACTGTTTGATAAGTCAGGACAGTTAGTTACAATATTTAATGCACTGCGATTTCAACTCATTGAGATATTTCCGGGCAGAAATCCTCTATTACTTAACTGTTACTCTACCGCTCGGGGTAACGGCATCCATGAGATTATAAGGATTAACGGAAGAAGAACAGAAAATGTTTACGATGGCTTCAAAGATATAAGGCCTCAGACTTATGATTCCGGCGAAGATTTAAATATAAACGAACCCAATGAACTTTCATTAAAAATCAATGATATAAACCACGATGGTTATAACGATATTTCTTTTTGTGGGGTTATTAAACATGACCCAGACGAGGCGGGAGCAAGAATTAAAAGAATAGCAGTGCGCTTTAATTTCATTTACAACAAAAAAAATGGCCATTTTATTGAACAGGAAGACTATTCAAAAAAGTATTCTTATTTGGAGGAATGACTTATTTCATTCTTTCAGCAACTGACCAACGATTTAATACACCAGCTGGTGCGTTTGCTTAATAATCCCCATTACAAAAACACTCTGCAGGTGGCCCATATTTTCTACCTGGCTTAGCTTGTTTACGTGAAAATCGTAGTATGCATCCATATTTTCAGCCACCACTTTCAGCATAAAATCAAACTCGCCGCTAATATTGTAGCACTCAATCACTTCGTTCATTTCCTGTATGGCCTTAATAAATTTAAGCCCCGCATTTTTGTTATGCTGTTTTAAACTTACATAGCAAATTACCATCAGCCCCTTTTTAACTTTAGCATGGTCTACCAGGGTGGCGTATTGTTTAATAACGCCTGCATCTTCCATCCGCTTTATGCGCTCATGCACGGGGGTGGTGCTAAGGTGTATGGTGTCGGATATTTCCTTTACTGTTACCCGGGCATTTTGTTGCAACAGGCGCAGTATGGCCATATCCTTATCGTCAAGCGCGGCAGATGTAACAGCCGTTTCCTCTTTTTTAAAAGCTTTTGGCATAGGCAACTTGTTGTTTATGCTGCAATTTATGCCATATATATAATTTTATCCCAAATTTTATTATCTGTGCATTATTTTATGCTACCAGTGTACATTTGTGGCCTAAACAAAAAAATATGTCAACAATAGCAGAGAAGATACAGCTTGATCTTCCATACAAAGTAGCCGACATCAGCCTTGCCGCATGGGGCCGTAAGGAAATTCGTCTTGCTGAAGCAGAAATGCCAGGCTTAATGGCCATCCGCGAAGAGTTTGGCCCTTCACAGCCATTAAAAGGTGCCCGTATAGCAGGTTGCCTTCACATGACCATTCAAACAGCCGTGCTGATTGAAACATTGGTTGCCCTTGGTGCAGAAGTACGCTGGAGCAGTTGTAACATATTTTCTACGCAGGACCATGCTGCTGCTGCTATTGCTGCTGCTGGTATAGGCGTATTTGCATGGAAAGGCCAGAGCCTGGAAGATGCTGACTGGTGTATTGAACAAACACTGTTTTTTGGTGGTACAGACAGGCCATTGAATATGATATTAGATGATGGTGGCGACCTTACCAATATTGTATTTGACAAATACCCTGAGTTTATTGCTGGCATTAAAGGCCTTAGCGAAGAAACAACTACAGGTGTACACCGCCTGTACGAGCGTATGGCTAAAGGTACTTTGCCCATACCTGCCATTAACGTAAATGACTCTGTTACAAAGTCTAAATTCGATAACAAATACGGTTGT
>CAZRDD010000374.1:0-5482 GCA_964598675.1 uncultured Parafilimonas sp. | reverse complement strand
TATCTGCACCGCGCGCTCGTATAACTTGTTACTCTCTGTTATTACAGGGTAATCCTCATTAAAAGCAATCTTGTTAGGCATTGTATATATTATTTATTCCTGAGTTTATTACGTTTCCTTCCTCCACAAACATTAAACAAAATCGGTAACACCGGCTTCTGCATCAAAATAAGCCCTTGTTTTACGGGCAATTTTTTCGGCAGTAAAGCCTTCATGCTCCAGCACCTCGCTCATAAGGCCGGGTTTAAACCATTTTTCTAACGAAATGGAAAGTACCGGTGCTGCAATACGGCGTTTCAATAAAATTTCGGCCACAATGGAGTAGAGGCCACCAGTGGTAAAATGGTCTTCTACTATTACCACCACACCACTGTTTTGTACAGCATTTACAATCGCTTCTTCATCTACCGGTTTAAGGGTGCGCATGTTTATTACACCAACTGAAAGACCAGCCACGCCGCCTTCCTGCTCCAGTATTTCCTTAGCAGCCAGTACATTATCTAACAAAATACCATACACCAAAAAGGTAATATGCTTGCCTTCTGCTATTACTTCGGCTTTGCCGGGTGTAAAGGGCGCATGGGTATAACTGCATTTTTTATGGTTTATGCGTACATAAGCCGGGTTGGGCGATGCCCATATTTGGGGCAGCATCTTAACCAGGTCGTCTTCATCGGCAGGGCAATAAACCTCCATACCGGGTATGCCGCGCATAATAGAAACATCTTCAATAGCCTGGTGCGTGGGGCCATTACCGTCTGATAAAAAGCCGGGTATAAAACCGCTAAGCTTTACAGGCAGGTTGGCTATACCCACATCGGTACGTATAAACTCAAAAGCACGCATGGTTAAAAATGGGGCCAGTGCATGTACAACGGGTATACGGCCACGCAGGGCTAACCCGGCAGCCATACCTATCATTGTTTGCTCAGTAATACCGGTATCTATAAAACGGTCTCCCAGGTTTTTGGGCATATTACGCACCAAGGCCCTGTTTTCCGCGGTCATCACAATTATACGTTCGTCATCCTGCGCTGTTTGCAACAGCAGTTCTTCGTAACCCATCTATCGTACTATTAAGGTTTCTGATTCAATAAATGCGCTGGCGTTACCGTGCAGTTCCTCCAGCAATTGCTCTGTTTCTTTTTCAGTAAAGGCGCAAAACCACCTGTCGGCCCTGGCTTCAATGCTGGGTAATCCCCTGCCCCTTACTGTATCGGCTATAATTACATTTACTTTATTGCTGCTGTAAGGTATACCCTTTAATGCCTGGTGAATGGCTGTAAAATCGTGGCCGTTAATGCGTTGTACTTCGCAGCCAAACGCTTTAAACTTGTCCACCAGCGGTTCCAGCGGAATAAGGTCTTCTGTTCTTATGTTCGCTTGAAACTGGTTACGGTCTACAATAATGGTAAGGTTATTAAGGCCATAAGCGTTAGCCACCAGTATGGTTTCCCAAACGCTGCCTTCGTTAAGTTCGCCATCGCCGGTAATTACCACCACCTGGTTAGGCTCGCCTTTAAGTTTACAGTCAATGGCTACGCCTGCTGCTACCGAAGGCAGGTGGCCCAGTGAGCCTGAATGAAATTCAACGCCCGCAACGTTCCTGTTAGGATGCCAGTAAATACTGTCGCTGGCAAGCAGGTGGTTGTTTAACCTTGCAAGGTCAATAAACCCAAGCTCGCCAAGCGTGGCGTATAACGCAGGCACATCGTGCCCTTTGGAAAGAAACAGGTAATCCCTGTCGGGATTTTTTACATTATCAGCATCTACGTTCAAAAATTCGGAGTACAGGTACACCACCAGTTCCACACACGACAAGGAAGCGCCAATAAAACAGCCACCGCCTTTTGACATGCCTATAATATGCTCCCTAACTTTTAATGCTGTTGCTTGAAGTGATTCCAGTTTATGTTTTGTCATAATTATTCTACGGGAATTTTGGTTTGCTCTGCCGAAACGGTTTTTAATTCATCCAGGTGGTTCCTGTACCAGTTTACCCCTGCAAGCTTGTGATTTATTTGGTAAATATCACCCCTGTTTTCAAGCAGCTTAATAATATCAGGGCACGAAAATAATGGATTAAGGGGATACAGTTCTTCAAAAACTGCTTTTATAAAAAGGTAATCTTCTTTATAATCAATAGTCCACCGGTGCAACATACTGTAATCTTTGCCCCCTTCCATCGTTACATTGCCTATGCGGTAACGTTCGGGCTGCTCCCAAAACCAGGGGGTTGTGTGCTCACGCTCAAAGTTTTTGGTGGCATTTTTCCAGGCTTCTTCCAGCAGGGGCATGCTCATTATTTCCACATCATTGCCGTCGGGGTAAGTAGCTGGGTGCAGGTTGCTCACAAAATCGTACTGGTGGCGGTTGGCCAAATAAAAGCCAATTACCTTATCAATTATCTGTGGGTCAATCAGCGGGCAGTCGCTGGGTATTTTAATAACAATGCTTCCGTTGTACTGCAGGGCGGCCTTGTAATGCCTGTCTAACAAATCCAGCGCATCGCCTCTAAAACAGGGTATACCCTCCTGTAGGCACACTTCTGCAATGGGGTCGTCCACCGCTTCGGTGGTGGTGGCCACCACCACGATGCCAGATAATTTTGCTGCTTTTACCCTTTCTACCTGGCGCACAAACAAAGGTTTGCCAACCAGCGGCATAAGCACTTTACCCGGCAGGCGGGACGAGCCACACCTGGTTTGCACCACTGTAACAATACCCCAGTCCTGCGAAGCACTGCTTCCGTTAATATCACCAGTATGCAAAGGCTGTTCGTTTATCATGCTTCGTCTAAATGTATTTATTTGTTACCTGAAGGTGTTTTATTAACCCAACCCGCAAGTATTGTTGTTATATAAAAACCTGCTGCCATTTATGACCAATGGCTGTAGCACACGCTTTTTGTTCTTCAGTTGGTTAGTTTGGTGTTTAATATGGGTACAAAAAAGCCCGTATGAGCGGCTATAAAGCCATTTCGGCTGTTCTTGCGGTAGTTTTAACCACCTGCTGTGGCAGGGTTACCGTGTTTAAAAAGTCGCGTTTGTTGCCATTAAAAGCAAGATAACTGCGGCAAATACCTGCAATGGTGGCTGCCGAAGTACCTCCGTTTTGTATGGGAGTTAAACTTTTAAGTTTTTCAACATCAAAATAAGAATGTACTTTTTTACCCAGGGCAATGCCTATATATACCACGGTGGAGTATTGTGTAATCAACTCCTGGCAGTTTGCCACCATGTGGCTGGTGTTACCATCAGTATAAACAAGGGCATCAGCCGGGGCTATTTTTTTTATTTCGGCAACCGCACGCTCTTTCTGCTCGTTGGGGTGCAGCTTAAAAATTAGCTGCCTGCCAGCGGCAATTTTTACACAGTTGGCTAAAAAAGCCTCCCGGTCGTCTTTGTTAAACGTTTCCCTTATGTCGGATGTGGCTACAAAAACATAATCCCGGTGGGGAAAATCATTGTTTAAAAACTCGGCAACATTATCGTAGTTGGGTATGCCCGTTACAAATATCTTTTTATTATCGGTACCTAAGCGGGTAAACTGTTGTTTATACCCCTGCGATGCGGCACAATACACATCGCAAATGTTTGAACTTCCGTTAAGCGCGGTATTCATGGCGAGGTAGCCCGGCAAATTTACTTTGTTAATAAATTTTCCCCAGTTGGTCAATGGGTCGGTCATGCCTTCCTGTACCCATACTGTTTTTAAAGCCCTCAATTTGGGGGTAACAATAAGGTCGGAGCAAAATACGGCCATATCGTAGGTATTATTATATACCTTGCCTGCATAATCGTTGGGCAGGTTATGTTCTGCCAGGTAAGCATCCGCCTTTCTCTTAAACTCTCCGCCAAGTATGGTGGTATCCAGCAAACCTAATTTTTGTACCAGGCAGTTAAGCTTATTGTTGGTGTACAACTGGCTAAAGTAGCAATCGTGGTCGCCAAGCTCCGTTGCAATCTGGTGCATTTGGGTTGTTTGGTTGGGCGAACCTATTAAAAAAAGCACTTTCTTTCTCTGCATAAACCCTCTTCTTTGCCTTTAATTAATTATGCAATTAAACCTGTTAAAATGTTATTCAGGCTATACCTTATTACAGGCTGCTTTTAGCAGCAATCAGTAAAATTCAAGGTTTTATTTATTGCAGCGGCAAATATCAGTATAAAATTACAAAAAGTTAATATCTGCTTTACCGCAGGATACCAAGGCCGATAAACGGGCAGTTGGCTGTATAAATGCGCAGCCTGCACACATTTTGACAATTCTTTTTTAAGGAAAAGCCTACCTTCGCGCAAATTTTTTAAATGTCCTTTTTGCAGCGGATTGATAATATTGATAAACAGTTGTTCACTTTTATCCATCATTCCCTCGCGAACAGTTACCTGGATGTTATCATGCTGTTATTGCGCAACCCGCTGGTTTGGATTCCTTTATACGCCTTCCTGCTGTTTTGGATATTCAGGTATCACCGCGCTTACGCAATTCAATTTCTGGTACTTACCGCTGTAACCGTTGGGTTTACCGATGTTGTATCAGCGTCAGTTATCAAGCCGCTGGCCGGCCGTTTAAGGCCCTGCCATGCTGTTGACCTTCAACCCATTATAAGGAATATTATTGACTGTGGCGGATTGTACAGCTTTCCATCATCGCACGCCTCCAACCATTTTGGCATGGCTGCTTTTTGGTTTGGGGCTGTAAAAACCATTACCGGCAAAAAATGGCATTGGGTTTGGGTATGGGCTGCCCTTATAAGCATTGCCCAGGTGTATGTAGGCAAGCATTACCCTTTTGATGTGGTTTGTGGTGCCATACTGGGCTTAGCCACCGGTTTTACCACGGCAAAAATATTTGCCAAATGGATAAAGCCCCGCAGCCCGCATGCTGAAGCCAGTGCTACAGCATAACCTTTACCAGCAGCAAACCGTACCGCTGAGGGTAACCGAATAAGCATTTTATTGTATTAAATATATGGATTTGAAAAAGAAAATTGGGATTATTGGCGGTGGGCCTGCGGGCTTAACAGCAGCATATTTACTGGCGAAGGCCGGGCAAGATGTTACTGTTTTTGAAGCAGACCCGCAGTATGTGGGTGGCATATCCAGAACAGAAACATATAAAGGCTACCATTTTGATATTGGCGGCCACCGTTTTTTTAGCAAATCGCAGGAGGTGGAGGATTTTTGGAGCGAGATACTGGCAGACGATATGCTGGAAAGGCCCCGCAGCTCCAGGGTGTATTACGCCAAAAAGTTTTTTGCATACCCCCTTGTAGCTACTGAAGCCCTTAAGAAATTAGGTATTATAGAATCGGCCCTGTGCATGCTGAGTTACATGCGCGCCAAAGTTTTTCCGGTAAAAAACCCCGAGAATTTTGAAGACTGGGTAAGCAACCAGTTTGGCAAAAGGCTGTTCAATATATTTTTTAAAACCTATACCGAGAAAGTCTGGGGCATAAGCTGTAAGGAAATTTCTGCCG
>CAZRDD010000373.1:0-5488 GCA_964598675.1 uncultured Parafilimonas sp. | reverse complement strand
ATGGTTGCTGTTTGCTTGCTTCAATGGCTGCCTGCAGGTTGTCGATGGATTTTTTGCCAAAGCCTTCCAGCTTGCTGATGGCTTCAAAGTTTAAGGTGTAAATACCCGGTATATCTTTCAGCAACCCCAGCTCGTAAAATTTGCGCACATTGGCCTCTCCAAAGCTTTTTATGTCCATGGCATCCTTGCTCACAAAATGGATGATACGTTCCACCACCTGTGCCGGGCACTCAATGTTTATGCAGCGCCAAACCGCCTCGTCCTCAGTTTTATACAACGCGCTTTTGCAAACAGGGCATTGTTTGGGAAATTCAATCAGTTGTTCCTCACCCGTTCTTGCATCCGGCAGCGATTTTACAATTTGCGGTATCACATCACCGGCCCTTTCAATCAGCACGGTATCGCCAATCATTAAATCTTTTTCTTTTATATAATCCTCG
Organism: uncultured Parafilimonas sp.; assembly: GCA_964598675.1. Lineage (GTDB taxonomy): Bacteria > Bacteroidota > Bacteroidia > Chitinophagales > Chitinophagaceae > JABDFW01. The sequence goes on along the minus strand of CAZRDD010000373.1, from coordinate 5,048 downwards.
TTGTGTATGGATATGCTGCTTACGTTAACGCCGCCTACCGCTACGGGTTCCAGTTTGGCAACCGGCGTAACGGCCCCTGTTCTGCCCACCTGAAACTCAACGCCCCTAAGTTTGGTGGTAGCCTGCCTGGCTTTAAATTTAAAAGCAATAGCCCAGCGCGGGTGGTGGGTGGTCATGCCCATTTTATCCTGTAACGCAATATCGTTTACCTTAATCACCAGCCCGTCAATTTCGTAAGGCAGGGTATCCCTCAGTTGTTCAAATTCGTGTACATGTTCAATTACTTTTTCAATGCCCTGTACCACTTTCTTTTCTTTTTGTGGTGAGCGGAAGCCGCACTCCCACAACAATTGTATGGTGCCGCTGTGGGTGGCCAGCAGTTGCGGGTTGCCCGTTACCGGGGTGTTTTCGTCATTTGTATTGTTTCGCTCCTCTAAACCGGTAACCTGTGTATAATAACTTATATGGTACAAAAATGCTTCCAGGTTTCTTTTGGCAACAATGGCGGGGTCCTTAATACGCAGGCTGCCGCTGGCCGCATTGCGCGGGTTGGCCAAAGGGGGCAGGCCCTGCTCGGCCAGGCCCTCGTTGTATTTGTGAAAAGCTGCCTTTGTCATCAGCACCTCGCCGCGAATTTCTATTTGCTGTATGCCGTACTCCGAAAAAGGGGCTGATAAAGGTATGGAGCGTATCCTTTTAATATTGGTGGTTATGTCCTCGCCCTCTACGCCATCGCCACGGGTAGCTGCACGGGTAAGCAGGTCGTTTTCGTATATCATGGATATGCTGGCCCCGTCAAATTTTGGCTCAATGCAGTATTCAATAATATCCCTGCCGGTAAGTTCGCGCGCTTTGCGGTCAAAATCAAGCAGGTCCTCTGCGTTATAACTGTTATCTAAGCTTAGCATTGGCACAAGGTGCTGCACGGTTGCAAAACCCTGGTTAAGGCTGCTGCCCACCCGCTGCGTGGGCGATGCCGCTGTAATTAACGCAGGGTTGGCGGCCTCTATCTTCTCCAGTTGTTTATAAAGCCTGTCGTATTCTGGGTCGGCCACCAACGGGTCGTTCATTATATAATACCTGTATTCGTGAAACCGCAATACGGCACGCAATGCTTCAACTTCCTCAGCCTCAATAGCAGGCTGGGATAAAAAAATTTGGGTTTGAACCTGTAAATGTTTAGTTTGCCCGGCAGAGTACATATAGAAGGTTTGGGCGATAAAATTAAGGGAAAAGGATATGCCTTTTGCTAATGTGGTAAGTATTAAATGATGGTGTAATATTGAAATTGTATAAGTAACCCTCAATGCTTTTTTGCTTTAAACCAATACTTTATACGTACAAAAGCAGTATTTTACTGTGTTATTTTTACACAATTACCAAATTTCTTACATTAGCTGCGGCATAGGCCGGATTTATTCAGTTACATGCCGTACTAACAAATTGCTTACAAAGCCCAAGAAACATCTGCCATTATGATCAACGAGCCTCTTTTACAGGTAGTGCGTGCTAAAGCCGGGGGATTAATTAAAAGCGCCGAAAAACTGGTAGCCAGTTATCCGCGTGTGCCTATTACTGTAGACTGCGTAATATTTGGTTTTGACGAAAACGAACTTAAAGTGTTGCTTATACGCAGCGACCTTGAAATATTTAAAGGGCAATGGAGCCTTTTGGGCGATTTTGCTGCCGATAACGAAGAACTGGATGGTGCTGCGCAACGTGTATTGGTTGAACGTACCGGTATGGATGATGTTTACCTGGAGCAGGTGCGCACTTTTAGTAAACCGGGCAGGCACCCCGGTGGCAGGGTTTTAACGGTTGCTTACTGCTCACTGTTGAATATTGAGCAGCACAAGCTGGGCAAAATGGATAATGAGTTGCACTGGCACACCGTAAAAAGCATTAAAGAAATGGCTTTTGACCATAAGGATATAATGGATTACTGCTATGGCTGGCTGCAAAAACGCATTATGGAGCATCCGCTTGGCTTTAACCTGCTGCCCCAAAAATTCTCTCTGCGCGAATTGCAAAACCTTTACGAAGCGATACTAGATGTTAAGTTAGACCGCCGCAACTTTCGCAAAAAATTCTTCTCCATGGATTTTTTAATTGATACCGGCGAGTACGAAGATGATGTACCCCACCGCCCAGGCAGGCTATACCAGTTTAACTTTCAAAAGTATGAGCTGAACAAGCGTAAATGGACGGGTATAGACTTTTAATAACTGTTTTAATTTTCCGCATTTTTTGCAAATATTCCGGGCAGTTATGCCATGGGCATAGTATACTCATTCCCCAACACTTCCATTTTATTTAACGTGTGCTATACACAGCCACAGGGTACTTTATTGCCTGCTATCTTCCTATTGCATTTTTAGCCTTTTAAAAAATGTTTAATAAACCGGCTTTTTTGTAATGAAATCTATTACAAAACTTGCCAAAATGCCCCCCAAAAAATATTTCGGCGAATTTATTTTTTTGGTTAGTGTAAATTATACACATTTGTGTAATATTGTGTACAAAGTACACCTTATTGCCATAAACTGATTGCTTTTGTATGAGAGGTTACCCAACAATTTTAAAAATGCATGAGCGCAGGCTGCCATTGCCTGGCGCTGTTTTCATGCCCCAACCTGCTTACTGCGGCAATTATTTTTCAGCACTCGCTATCTCAAATTTGTATAACAACCAGTGATTTTTGATTCGAAAACCGAAAAACTTCTATTTATGACTTTTAAACGACTGCTAATGACTTTTGTCTTGCCAATGGCGCTGCTGATTAGCTTGCCAGCCCTGGCCCAGGACAAAATTGTAACCGGAAAGGTTACAGATGCAAAAGATGGTCAGCCGCTTGCAGGAGCAACTGTTCTTGTAAAAGGCACCAAAATTGGTACCCAAACCGGTAATGACGGTGCATTCAGGCTAACAGTGCCTGCCAATGCGGTTACCCTGGTAATTTCAACAGTAGGCTTTGCCCCGCAGGAAGTTGCCGTAAGTGCCCAGCCAATTACTGTATCGCTAACGCAGGTAAGCGCCTCGCTTAACGATGTGGTGGTGGTTGCCTACGGCACACGCCGTAAAGGCGACCTTACGGGCTCGGTAACCTCGGTATCGGCAAAAGACTTTCAAAAAGGCAACATCGCCTCGGCGGAACAATTGCTGCAGGGCAAAGTTGCGGGCTTGCAAATTACTACGGGCGGTGGCTCAGCAGGTGGTGGCAGCCGTATACGCATACGCGGTGGTGCATCCCTTAACGCCAGTAACGACCCTTTGATTGTGATTGATGGTGTGCCTGTGGAAAGCAACGGTATTTCTGGTTCGGCCAACTACCTTAATACCATCAACCCCGATGATATTGAGTCTGAAACTGTGCTGAAAGATGCCTCTGCAACAGCGTTGTATGGTTCCAGGGCTTCAAATGGTGTGTTGATTATCACCACCAAAAAGGGTTCAAAAGGTAAGGTTAAGTTTAACTTTAATACACAGCCTTCTGTTGCTTCTATAACAAAACAGGTACCTGTGCTTACTGCCGACCAGGTTAGAAGCGTTATAAATACTGATGCTTTTGCCACTGGTAGTACTGCCTACTCCAACTTGTTGGGCACAGCCAATACCAACTGGCAAAAAGTAATTTTCAGGGATGCCTTCAGCCTTGATAATAACCTTAGCGCAAGTGGCAGCCTTGGTAAAATACCTTTCCGCTTATCGGTTGGCTATTTAGACCAGACTGGCACGCTTAAAACAAATAAGTTTAACCGTTACTCAACAGCGTTAAACCTTTCGCCTAAATTTTTTGACGACCACCTTGCTGTTACCCTTAATGTAAAAGCCAGCCAAACCAATAACCGCTTTGCAGATGAAGGTGCTATTGGTGCGGCAATTAGCTTTGACCCCACACAACCTGTTTACGCCAGCAACAAATATGGTGGTTTTTACGAGTGGCTTCAGGCCGATGGCAAACCCATTGACCTTGCTACGCGTAACCCACTTGCTTTGCTTGAGCTAAGAAACAATACCTCCACCGTACAGCGCCTGGTAGGTAATGTGCAGTTGGATTATAAACTGCATTTCTTTCCCGACCTGCATTTGCAGGCCAACCTGGGTATAGATAAAGCCGGTGGTACGGGTAACGACAATATAGATTCAATATCTGCCACCAATTACAAAACAGCAGGCCGTTTTACCTATTACAAACAAGGCAAAACAAATACCCTTGCTGATGTTTCGTTGTTTTATACCAAAGATATTAAGAGCATAGACAGTAAGATTGATGTACTTGCACTGCACAGCTACCAGGATTTTTATACCAACGTATATAACTATCCGGCTTACGGCCAAAACGGTGTACTTATTCCTGGCTCAACACCCACTTTTGCTACTGATAAACCTGAATACAGGATAGAGTCTTACTTAGGAAGGCTTAACTTCTCCTTTAAAAATAAATACCTGTTTACGGGTTCTGTAAGGCGCGATGCCAGTTCTAAATTCTCGCCTTCAACACGCGTAGGTTATTTTCCTGCCGGTGCTTTTGCCTGGAAGCTTAAAGAAGAGTTTTTCAAAAATACCCCGGTACTTAACGAGCTTAAACTGCGTGTTGGTTACGGTGTTACCGGCCAGCAGGATATTGGTGATTACTATGGTTACCTGCCGCATTACTCACAAAGTAATTCAACCGCACAATACCAGTTTGGCAACACGTTTTACAGCTTTCTGCGCCCATCGGCTTACGATGCTAGCAGAAAATGGGAAACTACTACCACTTACAATGCTGGTATAGATTTCGGCTTCCTGAATAACAGGATTTCTGGTACTATTGAGGCTTATTACAAAAAAACAAAAGACCTGCTTAGTGTAGTGCCAATAGCGCCAGGTTCAAACTTTGATATTACCCTGTTAACCAACGTAGGTAATATGGAAAACAAGGGTATTGAGTTTACATTGAACACCACTCCTATCAGACAGGCGGATCTTACGTGGGATTTTGGATTCAATGTGACTTATAACAAATCAAAAATTACAAACTTGCTAAAAAACCCGGATCCTAATTT
>CAZRDD010000372.1:0-5495 GCA_964598675.1 uncultured Parafilimonas sp. | reverse complement strand
TGCCGCCGCTTAGCGCTTTACCCAGTATAAGTACATCGGGGCGAACGTTCTCATGGTCGCAGGCCAGCATTTTACCGGTACGGGCCAGGCCTGTTTGTATTTCATCGGCCACCATCAATACATTATACTCCGTACACAACTGCCGTATGCCAGCCAGGTAACCTTCATCCGGCACATACACACCAGCTTCGCCCTGTATAGGCTCAAACAAAAAGCCTGCAACGTTCTCATCCTGTAAAGCTTGCTCAAGTGCAGCAAGATTATTATATGGCACGGTTATAAAACCGGGGGTTAAAGGGCCAAAGGCCTCGTAAGCCGAGGGGTCGCTGCTGAAGGATATGATGGTGGTTGTGCGGCCGTGAAAATTGCCATCGCAAACAATAATTTTTGCCTGCCCATCGGGTATGCCTTTTACGGCGTACCCCCAGCGGCGGGTAAGCTTAAGGGCTGTTTCAACGGCTTCTGCGCCACTATTCATCGGCAGCACTTTATCGTACCCAAAATACTGGGTAATGTATTTGGCAAATTCGCCCATTTTATCGTTAAAAAAGGCGCGGGATGTTAGTGTAAGTTTTTGCGCCTGCTCCACCAGCTTGCCAATAATGCGGGGGTGGCAATGGCCCTGGTTAAGGGCGCTGTAACCGCTTAAAAAGTCGTAATAACGCTTACCATCAACATCCCACAAAAAAACGCCTTCGCCCTTTTCAAGCACAACAGGTATGGGGTGATAATTGTGTGCGCCATATTTATCCTCAAGGTCAAGGTGGTATGCTGCGTTGCTGGAAACAGATTGCTGGGTTAACATAACTATGTAAGTTTAACTTGTATAATATGATTGCTGCAAACAGGCCATAGTTATGCATATAGCATAAAGTATTAAAATGGCAGGTTGCAAAAAATTAAAATAAGAAAAAGTATAGCGGAGATGCAGGAACTGCATCTGTAAAAAACGGGCTTTATAGTGTAGTATACTACCCCAAGGGATGGTTCAGCAAATCTAAATGGAGGCTGAGGAAACGCATTGCTTAATTAATTTACTTGTGCAAGATAAAAATTTTGGCGGATATTTAAGAAAAACCTGGCAGTTAATTTAGCGGCAAAATATTACTTTACCTTTTACTATACCTGTGCTGTATGAAAAAAGTATTGAAAGTTATTAAAATAACCGCGTTTGTAATACTAACCATCATTTTTCTGTATTCGGCATACGCCGTTGTTACTGGCAAATACTACCTTTTTAAAGCTGCCTGGTACAACTTTGCCAATATTGATGACTATAAAATATTCCCTCATAATAATGTGCAAACAGCAACCCCAAAACCGTGGAAGGTGGCTGCCAGCATTAACCAGATACCTTACCCGCAAAAACTGAACAACCTGCTGGAAAGCCTTGGCAGCGTGGCTTTGCTGATGGTTAAAAACGACAGCATTGTTTTTGAGAAATATTGGGATGAGTATAATGACAGTTCAACATCAGGTTCGTTTTCGGCGGCAAAAAGCATTACCAGTTTGCTGGTTGGCGCAGCTATTCATGATGGGCTTATAAAGTCTGTTTACCAGCCCGTGGGCGATTTTTTGCCTGAATTTAGGGCGGGAGAAAAAGCGCAGGTAAAAATTATTGACCTGCTTACTATGAGCAGTGGCAGCAACTGGGACGAAAGTTATATGAACCCCTTCTCGCTTACCACCGAGCTGTATTATGGGCCGGATGTTTACAAAACCGCCACCAGTGTAAAAATTATTGACACGCCAGGCAGCGTACACAAATACAAATCGGGCGACACGCAACTGCTGGGATTGATTGTAGAGAAAGCCACCGGCAAAAGCCTTAGCCAGTATGCATCGGAAAAACTATGGCAACCGCTGGGGGCTGAACACCCTGCGTTATGGAGTACCGACCATGAAAACGGCCATGAAAAAGCATATTGTTGCTTTAACAGCAACGCCCGCGATTTTGCCCGTATTGGCAAACTGATGCTTGACAGCGGCAAAATAAACGGAATACCTGTAATTGACAGCAGCTTTTACCGGCACTCAATTACGCCCTGCAACATAGCCGATGAATATGGCACCCCTTGTATTTATTACGGTTACCAGTGGTGGATAGACCCAAAGCACCCCAACATATTTTACGCCCACGGTATTTTAGGCCAGTATATTATTGTGAAACCTAACAGAAAAACCATTATTGTACGCTTGGGCAAACAAGCAGGCGAAAGCACCAATACAGTACCCGAGGAAGTAAAAGGCCTTATTGACTGGGGCCTGGGTAAAATTGATGACTAAACACCCGCAACAAAATATCGGCATCGTTAAAAAAAGGGGATACTAATGCCCCTTTTCCTTCATTGCCCTGGCCCATTTTTCCAGCAGGCCAACCAGTTTGTTAAGTTGTATGGGTTTGCTTATATAATCATCCATACCAGCCTGTATACACTCCTCCCTGTCTTCGCGGGTGGCATTGGCCGTCATGGCAATAATAACCGGCTGCTGTGCATCCTGCCTGCGTATAATACGGGTAGCTTCAAGGCCATCTATTTCCGGCATCTGCACATCCATCAGTATTACGTCAAAATGGTTAAGCACAAATTTTTCCAGCACTTCCTGCCCATCATTAGCCACTACAGGGTTATAGCCCAATTTGCTTAGCACATGTGTTACAAGCTTTATATTTATAACATTATCCTCTGCTATCAGTATCTGCATAGGGTACAACAGGGCAAAATTTTCGCCGGATTGTTTTGCCTGCTGTGCTTTTTCGGCCACCTCATCCTTACCCTTTTGCTTAAGCTCCTGGCTTATACATTTATACAGGGCATATTGCTTAATAGGTTTATTAAGCACAGTATTAAAAATACCGGTAAACTTACGGCTGTACTCATCGCCTATGCTGCTAAGCAAAATTATTGGCAGGCTGTTGTGTTGCTGCTTTATTTTTTTACCAAGCTCAACCCCATCCATTTCGGGCATGTGCATGTCGGTTATCACCAAATCAAACGGACCTTCTTCGGCAAGTGCTGCAAGCGCCTCGCTGCCGGATGAGGCCAGTACAGGGTGTAATCTCCATTGCTCAAGCTGCCCCTGCAGTATTTTACGGTTTGTTAAGTTATCATCAACCACCAGCACTTTGCGTCCCTCCATTTCGGCATTGTTAAACAACACGTACTTGCGCTGCGGCTGGTTGCTGGCAAAAGTTATAATATTAAAAAGAAAAGTTGTGCCAGCGCCGGGTGTACTTTCAACCGTTATATCGCCGCCCATCAACTGTACCAGCTTCTGGCAAATTACCAACCCCAGGCCTGTGCCGCCATATTTGCGGGTGGTGGAAGAATCTACCTGGGAGAAAGCCCTAAACAACCTGTTAAGTTTATCCGGCGGTATGCCAATACCAGTATCGCGTACTTCAAACTGCAGGTTCATCCGGCTGTCTGTACCACTGCCGGGTACCATGTGTACCCCTATAAAAATTTCGCCCTTATTGGTAAATTTAACAGCATTACCCACCAGGTTCATTAATATCTGCCGCAGGCGGTGTACATCGCCAATAATATATGATGGAACATTGTAATCCACCTGGTAAACAAGGTCAATATCGGCTTTTGCGTGGCTGCCCGCAAACACATCCAGCACTTCCTCAATACAGGTGCGCAGGTCAAAATCGTTTTGCTCCAGCTCCATATTGCCAGATTCTATCTTGCTAAAATCCAACACATCATTTATTACTGACATCAGGCTTTCGCCGCAACTTTTAATGGTGCTGGCATAGTCTTCCTGCTCTGGTGTAAGCCGCGTTTCCGCAAGCAGGCTGCTCATGCCTATTACCCCGTTGAGCGGGGTGCGTATTTCGTGGCTCATGGTGGCTAAAAAAACGCTTTTGGCGCGGTTAGCCTTTTCTGCTTCAAGCCGGGCGGCCTCCTCGTTTTGCCGCGCCTGCCGTTCCTGCTCAATGGATTGGTTTAATTGCGCTGTACGCTCCTGCACCTGGCGTTCAAGCTGCTCGTTATGCCGCTTAATAGCATTAACCCTTAACCTGAAAACAGCAATTACCACTGCTGCCAATGCAAGTATACATAAAACCCTAAACCACCAGGTTTGCCAATAAGGCGGTGTTATAACTATGCTTAAAGTAAGTTCCTTTTTGCTCCAATGGCCCTGGTTATCCAGTCCACGTACTTTAAAAATGTATTTACCAGCATCAAGGTGCGTATAAGTAGCTTCTCTTTCCTCGCCTGCATCTGTCCAGTTTTCATCAAACCCCTCCAGCTTGTACTGGTATTTTTTATTGGAAGATGGTATGTAATTGAGGGAGGCAAACTGAAATGATACTACAGATTGCTTGTACGTAATTACGATGCTGTCCGTTTCGGATATATCTTTTGTAAGGGGCGATGAAGCATTGGCTGTATCGGCAATATCCACAGGCTTATTAAACAACTGAAAGCTTGTAAAAACCAGCGGAGGCGTAAAAGCCAGCTTGTGTACTGTTAATGGGTTAAATTGGTTAAACCCATTGTTACCACCAAAATACATTAATCCGCTGCGGGTTTTGCAAAAGGCATTTTCTTTAAACTCACGGCCCTGCAGCCCGTCGGCAATTGAAAAGTTTTCAAAGCTGTTTTGCGCTTTGTTAAACTTACAAAGCCCTTCGTTGGTGCTTACCCACAGGTTGTTCTCTCCGTCCTGTAAAATACCACATATAAGGTTACCTGGCAACCCATCAGCCGTTGTATATACTTTACAACTGCCATTTTCGGGGTTAAAGGCATTCAGCCCCTTGTTACCGGCCACCCACATAATGCCTTCATTATCCTCAAGCATTGTTCCAAGCTTATCATCGCTTAAACTATTGCCGCCTTCCTTGTGCAGGTAACTTTTAAATGTACCGGTCCGGCTGTCTAATAAACCCAGGCCACCACCATCAGTCGTAATCCATATATGCCCTTTGCGGTCCTGCAACACACCATGCACCAGGTCGTTTCGTATAGCGGTGGTATCATCTTCCTTGTACCTGTAATGGGTAAAATTGTTTTTGGCTTCGTTCAGCAAATTCAATCCACCGCCATGCGTACCAATCCAAATATGCTGCTGTTTATCCTCGTAAATAAACCAGGCATTGTCGTTACTAAGGCTTGTTTCATCGCCCGGAATATTTTTGTAATGGCGGTAAGTATTCTTGTGCCTGTTATACACAGTTATACCATCGCCCCAGGTGCCAATCCATAAATTGCCTTTGCTGTCTTCCAAAACACAAAGCACATAGTCGCCGCAAATGGTGTTTTTATCGCCATTCCGGTGCACAAAATGAGTAAACGCACCGGTACTAACATCCAGCCGGTTAAGGCCACCGCCATCTGTACCTACCCAAATACTGCCATCGCTGTCTTCAGTCATGCACAGCACTTTATTGCTGCTAAGGCTTGTAATATCCTGGCTGTGGCGGTAATACAAAAAATTCCGGTTATCTGCATTAATGCAGTCTACACCGCCGGAAAAAG
>CAZRDD010000371.1:0-5502 GCA_964598675.1 uncultured Parafilimonas sp. | reverse complement strand
GCAGAAAAAAGCGTACAGGAAATTACAGACCGATATATAGCCCTTGTTGATAAGCACCTGGCTACCAAGGAAAAAGAAATGATGGCTATTTAGCCTGCCACATATCAATATATTAAAAATAGCCGCTGGTTGCAAAACCGGTGGCTATTTTTTGTTTGCTATATAAACGCCCGCCAGTATTATAAGCAGGCAGCCAGTTTCGGCAAGCGTTACCACCTCTCCATCCAGCATACCCCATACAATGGCCACAAAAGGTATACCATACGTTACTAAAGATGTAAATATTGCCCCTGCCCGCTTAACAAGCATGTAAAACAAAATATAAGCCAGTGCACTACCCCCAACACCCAGCACCACCGATGCCAGCGTTGAAAAAACGGCCTGCCTGTTGCCTCCAAATTGAATGCTAAAAAAACCCGTTGAATAAAGAATTAATAAACAGGGTATTATTAAAAAAGCAAAAGCCATTGAGGTAATATAAAGCGCTTTTGTACCAGAAAAATGTATTGCTGCAATATTACCGTTAACCGCATACAACACGGTTGCCAGCAAAACCAGGGCAGAATAAGACAGGCCTGTAACACTAATACCTTTATTGGCTGCAAATGGTAATAACACCAGCCCTGCAAGGCCTGTAAAAACGCCCAACAGTTTTTTACTCCCAACCTTCATATTAAAAAAGGCGATGCCCAACAAAATGGTACACAACGGGGTAAGAGAATTTAATACTGCCGCCAGCGAGCTGTCAATCTTTGTTTCTGCTATGCAGTAAAGGTAGGCTGGAAAAAAGCTGCCGGTAAGCGCAGAGAGTAACACATATTTAAGCTTATCTCTTTCAATAGCGCGGTAAGCCTTTAGTGCAAAAGGCAGCAATATAATACCCGCACTTAACAGGCGCAGTGTTGCCACCTGGTAAGGCGTTAGTGCCTTTAGCCCTTCCTTCATTAAAATAAAGGAACTGCCCCATATTAGAGACAGCGCCAAAAAAAGCAGCCAGTTAATTATGCGCTTTGCCAACAGTATTCATTTTTACAAATATTGCTTTTTATGGCAGTATTTTAAAATAAACAACGCGCTTTAATACCTGCACATTTTAAATGCGCCGTGCAGCCTTACAATGCTTTAATTGCCCCGTCCTTCAACATTGCAATAAAAGGTTAGACAAATTTATGTTGAATGACAGTTTTACATTACTTTGAGCAAACCAAACATAAAACAATACTTTCAACACAACAGCCTGCCAGTATGAAGATTACAATAGTAAGCCTTGTAGCCATTTTTATTATTATGGGATGCAGCAAATCTGGCTCAACACCGGTAACACCAACCCCAACATTACCCAGTGCCTCCATTAATGATGTTGCCCAGGAAAGAACAGCATCAAACTCCATATTCACCTTTAAAGTTATCCTAAGCCAGGCAGCTACAAAAGATGTTACTGTTAAGTACGCAACTGTTGCTGGTACAGCACTGGAAAATACCGATTTTGTACCTGCCATCGGCACCCTTACTATTAGTGCAGGCAGCTTATCCGCTACAGCACAGGTGCAGGTTACCGGCGACAGCCTGCGCAAAGCAGACCAGGTATTTTACCTGCAGCTAAGCAACGCGCAAAACTGCACCCTTGCAAGTACTAAGGCAACAGGCACCATTATAAACCAAAACCTGTTATATTACCCGGTTGACAATGCAGGATACTCCACCCCCACCAACTATAGTGGCTACACTTTAGCCTGGAGCGATGACTTTACGGGCAATGCATTTAATTCAAATAACTGGGGCTTTGAGAATGGCAATAACAATGGCTGGGGCAACCACGAAATGGAAAACTATACCGGCAGAACCCAAAATGCTTTTGTATCCCAAGGCAATCTTATTATAGAGGCAAGGCAGGAATCGTATGGTGGAAATAACTATACCTCGGCCAGGATGATTACAAAAAACAGGCAGAGTTTTAAATATGGGCGTATAGACATAAGGGCTAAACTACCAACCGGCAAAGGCGTTTGGCCTGCATTATGGCTGCTGGGCAACAATATTGACCAGGTTGGCTGGCCACCATGTGGCGAAATTGACATGATGGAACTGCTTGGGCAAGAGTCAAATAAAGTATATGGCACCCTGCACTGGGGCAGCAGCGTAGCTACACACGCATCAAAAGGCACAAATTATGTGTTACCCACTGGTAGCTTCGACCAACAATTTCACGTTTTTAGCCTGCTTTGGGGTGCAGACAGCCTTAAAATGCTGGTGGATGACCAGCAATATTTTGCCGTTGCTGACAATGACATTAGCCCCGTTAGCCCTTTTGACAGTAATTTTTTCCTGATATTTAATATTGCGGTTGGCGGCGACTGGCCAGGAGCCCCTGATGGCACAACCAAGTTTCCCCAGCGGATGGCAGTAGACTATGTAAGAGTGTTTCAAAAACAATAACGCAGCTGCGTATCCAGTTTATATATTAAACAATATAATAATAAGAGCAAGGAGCATTATTACCAGGCCAACAAAAAAACAAATATCTGCCGCACTTTCAAGCCGGTAATGGTTGTTTTTTCGCAGAGACATATATGACAAAAATGAGGATGCCATAAAAATAAGGGTGGCTACACCAACCGTATCATCCGCAAAAGTCTCATTGCCCGTTTTTGTTACCCTGAAAAGGGATATAACAGTAATACAAACTGCTATAAGGGCGATAGAACCGTTGAATATATGATGGTCTATCTGCCTTTTCTCTTTTGATGTGTTATCCCCTTGCATGCCGATGAAATTTTAAACACAAAGAAAAACAGGCTTCAGCATTTTTTCCTGTTAAAATTTCACAGTCAGGGCAGCCCAAAACACTACATGCAGTTATTAAAGGCGGCGTTAAAAAAGTTATCTTCATTGTACCAAAAGCCTATGCTTACCCTGTTTAAAACCATACCATGACTACAACAAACAATGTTTTTAGTGTTACCGGCAATAAAATAGCCAGCCTTATTTTCTCAGAAAACGCATTACGCTTTTCAAGCAGCAGGTTTGAGTTGAAGGATGCGTTTGATGAGGCCTGGGCTAAAAAATTAACGTTGGCAACAAAAGTTGAGATTAAATACAGTGCTATAAAATCTGTATCAAAAGAAAAACCTGGCAAGGATATTACCATACGGTATAAAGCACTGGCAGGCCTGCCAGGTGAATGTGTATTTTCATTTGACTATGAAAGTGATAACGATACTTTTTTCAACTTCTTAGAAAAAGAGTTATACTTCCGCCGCACCGAGGAAACCTTATCGCCAATCGAGGCTGCCAGCCCTTATTTGGTTGGCCTGATTTTTACGATAGCAATTACCATATTTTGCCACTACCAGGCCCGAGAACTTTCTACACCAGAAGGCCTTGACAAAGCCAACGAACAAGCCAGCAACAGCAAAACAAAACTATTTAACCTGGCTATAGCCCATATTGGCGACAAGGGCGTTTGGGCCATTGGCATTTTAATAGCGGGCTACATTATATATAAAATTTACCTGCGTGTTACCAACCCGCCAAACAAGATAAGGTTTGTACCACAAAACGAATAACGTATTGCCTTAAAAGCAAGGCTTCTGTTGATTAAGATAATTCTTATTTTGAAAGAAACCATTCCGCAGTTTCTTTAATACCCTGCTCGTACGGGGTAGGTGTAAAGTTAAAGGCTTTCTCAAACTTACTCGAATCAAGCTCCAGCGGAAACTCCCATTGGTATAACATTTCATACAGTTCTTTCATAAAAGGGTTAAACCAGCCAACTACTTTCAACAAAAACTTTGGCAGCACCTGTACTTTATTTTTGGCCTGCATGTATTTAGCCGCCATATCAATAAATTCCTGGCCCGTTGGCGCAGGCAACGCAGTTGGCAGGTGCCATACCTGGCCAATGGCCTTATCGTTGGTGGCTATAATATATAAGCCCATCGCACAATCGGGGGTGTAACTGTAGCTGCGGGGCTGGTTTGCGGTAACAAAACTTTGTGCAGTTTGGCCTTTTTTCATTCTATCAAAAACCAGCAGGCCGGGGGCGCTTTTATCGCTGCAACGCGGGCCGTAAAAATCAGTGGCTTTGGCAATAGCCGCTTTAACAGTACCTGCCTTCATCTCATTCAGCAGCATTGTATCAATATGCGCCCGTACTTCTCCTTTTTTACTTACTGGCCTAAAGGGTGTTTCTTCTGTTATTTTACCGGCCACTTTGCCATACATGTAAATATTATCAAAGTAAATAAGTTTTGCCCCGGTTGCTTTACAGGCGTTAATAACATTGCGCATAATTAAAGGCCAGCTTGTACGCCAAACTTTAATGTTGTATTCCAGCCCTACCAGCAGGTACACCACTTGCGACCCGGTAACTGCCTGTAAAACCTGTTCGTAATCAAGTACATCTGCTTTAACAGTTTCGGCCCCCTGCATGGGTTTGGGGTTACGGCTAACAAGCCTTACAGCTTCGTTATTATTAAACAGGATTGGTAAAAGCTCAGTAGCAATGGTGCCGTTTGCACCCAGAATAGTGTGTAATGCCATAACAAATAATTTTATAGCACAAAACTATTCCACGGGTAAGGGTAAAAACGTTGACGTTGGTTAAGAAATTACCCTTTGCATTACCCGCCTTCTTATACGGCTGAGCGATTCGGGCGCAACACCCAGGTATGATGCTATATAGTGCTGCGGCACTCTTTCAAAATACAGGCTGTTTTCAGTTAGTGTTTTTAAATAACGCTCTTCGGGTGTTTTAAGCAGCAGGCTTAACATACGGTCATCAAGGCAGCCTACCAGGTATTCGGCCATCAGGCGGCCAAATCTTTCAAACGAAACATAATGGTTGTACAGGTATTGCAGGTCGGTATAAGTAAGTGCCAGTACCTCGGCATCTTCCATCGCTTCAGCATTTATGAAACTTGGGGCCTGGCGCAAAAAACTGGTATAGGCACTTACCCAGTTATGTTCAAACGAAAAAAAGGTGGATACCTCAACACCGTCAATAACTTTATAATACCGGAAGGAGCCTTTGCAAATAAAAGCTATCTCCCGGCACACCTTACCTTCGGCAATAAACAACTGCCTTTTTTTATATGTGCGTGGCTGCAGCCGGCTTTGCATATCATGCCAGGCAGCATCATCAAGCTTTACCATCTGCAGCATAAAAACCTGCAGGGCGGTTAATCCGTTTTGCATAAAACTAACATTAACGGTGCAAAATATCACGAAACTAAAAGCCAGCGATTGTTTTTAAATAGCCATTTAAACGAGTGACCGGGGGGTTATACCTCCATAGCATCGTAAACAACCACTTTTGCCCACAGGTGGCCATAGTTTTTTATAAACTCCAGGTGAACAGGGTGTGTTTGGTAAGTAGCCTGCCCGGCAAGGTCGCTAAAGAACATCAGTTCCGATACGTGCCAGCTTGTATCTACCACGTCGCGTTTTTCTGTACTGGCCAGTACGCCAACGTGTATTTCCTTTATGGTTTCAATTTTTGCA
>CAZRDD010000370.1:0-5503 GCA_964598675.1 uncultured Parafilimonas sp. | reverse complement strand
AGGTGATTTGCCTGGTGCGCGAAAAAGAGATTAAATTAACACCGGAGGAAGCGGTACGGCAGCTATTTGCCTATAAACTGCACACTGTTTATAACTATCCCCTAAAGCAAATAAAATTCGAGTATTCTATAAAGTTTGGCAGGGAAGCTAAAAGAGCCGACATCGTAATTGTAGACAAGGCCGACCTTAGCACTGCTTATATAATAGCTGAGATTAAAAAGGTAAAAGCCAAAGATGGTAAAGATCAGTTGAAAAGCTACTGCCACGGCACAGGTGCACCAATGGCTGTATGGACAAATGGTGAGAGTATTAATTATTACCAACGCAAAAACCCTAATTTTTTTGTTGATATACCAGGCTTGCCAAAAGCGGGCCAAACGCTTGCACAGTTATTAGACAAACCTTTTACGCTGAAAGACCTGATTGAAAAAGAAAAAATTGAGACAAAAGGTAAAACGTTGAAAGAGATTATTGAAGAAATGGAGGATGAGGTGCTTGCAAATGCTGGTATTGATGTGTTTGAAGAGGTTTTTAAGTTAATTTTTGCGAAGCTATTTGATGAAATGCAGAGCGGCAACGAACCTGCTATGAGCAGAAGGAACCTTGAGTTTTACAACCACGGCCACAGCGACCCTGAACTGAAAGAAAATATTCAGCAACTGTTTGATAAGGCTAATAAAAAATGGAAAGGGGTTTTTCCCGAAAGTACTCGTATTAATCTAACGCCCACCCACCTATCTGTTTGCGTATCCTCATTGCAGGAGTATAAATTGTTTAACAGCAACCTAGAGGTTGTTGACAATGCCTTTGAATACCTGATGCAAAAAAGCAGCAAAGGCGAAAAAGGACAATACTTTACCCCGCGTTATGTTATTGATATGTGTGTGCGTATGATGAACCCCAAACCGGAGGAATATGTAATTGATACAGCAGCGGGCAGCAGCGGTTTTACAGTACATAGTATTTTTCATGTATGGCGCAACCTATTGCACAAGCAGGCCAAAAAATTATCCTACATGTTTACGGCAGAAGTGAAGCCGCAGGATTGTACCGATTATGTGCAGGAAAAAGTATTTGCAATTGATTTTGATGAAAAGGCAGTAAGGGTAAGCCGGGCGCTTAACCTTATTGCTGGCGATGGTCAAACCAATGTACTACAGCTTAACACACTTGATTTCACTAAATGGGATGCACTTAAAAGAGAAGATGAGGATTGGGACAGGGTTTTTGGCGCAGGTTTTAACCGCCTGAAAGATTTGTGCGAAAAAAAGAAAGACTACAACCATTTTAATTTTGATATAGTAATGGCCAACCCGCCTTTCGCAGGCGATATAAAAGAAAGTACCATACTGGCGCATTACGATTTGGCAACACAAAAAGGCGATGCTGGCAAACCTGTAGGGCGCGATATATTGTTTATTGAGCGTAACCTGAAATTTTTAAAGCCGGGTGGTCGTATGGCTGTGGTGCTGCCCCAGGGCAGGTTTAACAACAGCAGCGATAAATACATAAGGGAGTATATTGCGCAACATTGCCGCATATTGGCAGTGGTGGGCCTGCATGGTAATACGTTTAAACCACATACAGGTACTAAAACCAGTGTGCTGTTTGTGCAAAAATGGGATGCTGTTATTTGCCCTTTTAAAGAAGACTACCCTATTTTTTTTGCCACTCAGCAGATCCCTGGTAAAAACAACAGCGGTGAGCCAATTTACTGGAAAAGCAGCATAACGCCCAACAGCTTTGTGCAAGGGGTTTACGGGCCAAATACCACTGCCAAAAGCAAGGATGCGTTTGTTGATTCTGGCCACCACCCTGTTATTGCCCAAGACCTTGTTAATTATGGTAGCTTTACTTTTTATGATAACACAATTGAGGACGAAGGGTGGGGGTTCGGTGGCATTGCCGAAGCTTTTGCAGAGTTTGCCAAAAAAGAGAAGTTTAGTTTTTTTTAGGCTGCCCTTTCAAGGAACCGGTTTATAAGGGTTTATTGGAAGGGCTGGAAGTAAGTATTATAAAAATAAATAATTTGTTTGCGGGAAATGCTGGTTTCAGAATTGATAGTGAATATTTTCAAAAAAAATATCTGCAATTTGATTCATTTCTTAAAAATAAGAAGGCTGATGCTATCTCTAAATATGCAAAAATTTCTGATGGGGATCACTCAATATTTCCAGATAATCAGAGCAGTGAGGTGCGTTATTTACAAGCAAAAGATATCAAACAGCATTTTATAGAGGATAATAACCCGGCCTATGTAAGTAAAACGTATTTTGAAAAGAATAGTAGGTCTCATATTATTGAGGAAAATATAATTCTTTCAATTATGGGCAGTGTTGGAGATATTGCAATTACGCCAAAAGGATTCAGCCCATCTATGGCAAATAGAGCAATCGCAATAATAAAAGAAATTATTGGAATAAATCCTTATTACTTATTTTCATACTTATGCACAAAGTTTGGGCAGTTACAAATTGAGAGACAAAAGAATGGAGGTGTACAGGAAAGAATAAATCTAGATGTTTTATCTGCAATTGAAATACCCCATATAAGTGCCGATCTGCAAACAAGAATAGAAGAATTGGTAAAAAATGCTCATTTTACTAAAAGACAATCTGTTTTACTTTACAGTTTTGCTGAAATGGAGCTTCTTGATAATTTAGGGTTATCTGATTGGCAGCCCGTTATAAAAAATAATAATCAAAAATCGTTTAAAGAATCGTTTTTAGAAACAGGGCGCTTAGATGCAGAATATTACCAGCCGAAATATGATGAACTACTTTTGCATCTTCGGTCCTTTAAGCAAAAAAGTCTGGATAAAATTGTTTTTATTTATAAGTCAATAGAACCAGGCAGTGAGGCCTATCAAAATGAGGGGATACCTTTTATACGTGTTGCCAATCTTTTTAAAACAGGATTAACGGATGTTGATGTGTTTTTAAATAAGGTCGAATTTTCAGATTACTATCTAAAACTCCGAAAAAATACAATATTGCTTTCAAAAGACGGAAGTGTTGGTATTGCTTATAAAGTTGAAGAAGATATGGACGCAGTAACTTCAAGTGCAATACTTCATTTGAAGGTGTTTGATAGTGATGTTTTGCCAGATTATTTATGTCTTATTCTTAATTCCATTATTGTTAAGCTACAGGCAGAACGGGATGCTGGAGGCTCAATTATTCAGCATTGGAAGCCAAGCGAAATTGGTAAGGTCATAATTCCAATTGTTGATATGAAAGTGCAAGAGTTAATATCCGCAAAGATTCAAGAAAGCTTCAATTTACAAAAACGCAGTAAGGTATTACTGGAAGCAGCGAAGCGGGCGGTCGAAATTGCTATTGAGCAAAACGAGGATGTGGCAATGCAATATTTGAAATATGATTTAGCTGTATAATGTAATTGAAAAATTGTCTTTATGGGTGCTGATAATAAAAAGGAATGGTTCGCAAAGTCTCAAGTAGATTATTTTTCTTCATTCATAACTTTATGGTTGTCTTGCAATAGTTGGTATAATTTTCACTACTCTCTATCTAATGACAGGGAGCACATTAATAAAATAAAATCAGATTTTAGTAAGACCAACAAACTTTATTCAGAGTTCAAGAAAATATTTGGTGGGGCTAACTCAAAAGAACAAAAGAGCTTATTTTCAAATTTGGAATTGTTGCATTATTCATTAAATCGGAAATTAATAACTCCGCAGCAGTTAATTTCTCCGTTAACGTTTGAATATTTTTTGTATGATTATAATCTTAAAAGCAATTCAGACGCCTATAATAACATAATAATTCAAAATGCTAAAAGCACAACTGGAAAGATTAAAGAAAATGTTGAGGGAGTAGATTTGGGAGATATTGTTGTAAAGAAACAACCCGAAAAAGTATTCGCCGGTTTGTTTGAAATAATATATCAAGTGCGTTGTTGTTTAGTACATGGGGAACTTGAACCTTCAGACGATAGCCACGAAGTGGTTAAGTACTGTTATTCAATACTTTTTCAACTTATGAAATCGTTTTGTACTTAAAGGTTATTGCCCCCAACGTACCAACCGTACAAGGGAGTGACACAACCAAAGCTCAATAGACATCCTCCAGCTTGCTTCCCCCAAAAATCTACACCACCATTGCTACAGGCAATGGCACAGTTGCACCCACATTGTTATGGTAAAGCTGCCAGGCCAGGCTGGTTACTTTGTGCAGCAGTTGGGGCATAACGGCCTCAATATCGGCGGTAAGTTCAATGCCTTGCTGTTGCAGGCTTTCAATACTAACCACAAACAGGTGTATGGCGGGCATTTTGCCCAATAGCTGCAGGGCGCTCACCATATCTTTAAGGCCAATATCGTGGGTACTCATCGCCGGGGGGAAGTCGGCGGCAAAGCGGGGTTTTATCAACCGTATGGTGCCGTTGGGGTTATGGTCAAGCGTGGCATCAACCAGTATAACGTGGTTGTAGGTTTCAAAATACTCCAGTAAATGAAAACCACCGGTGCCGCCATCAACAATGTCGGCGCCGGGTGGTACATCGCTTTGCAGCAGCCTGTTGGCGGTATGTACGCCAACGCCTTCATCGCCCATCAGGTAATTGCCTATGCCTAATATTAAAATGTTTTTGTTGCCGGGCATGGTGTGGATTATTTTTTTTCGGGGTTGGGGGTGTGGTGGTGATTGCGCTCAAACACCTCTTCTTCAATAAACTTCCAGCCGCCGCCCATGCTGCTTATTTCGCCACGGCCTTCAACATAGTCGTGGTAAAATACCAGGTACACATGTATTACGGCAAACAGTATAAAAAACCACATTGACCAATGGTGTATTTGCCGCGTTAATATATCGCCCCCCAGTACAAACGGCACCCAGGTAAACAGTTTGGGCAGCCACCACGTACTCATGGGTGCGTACAGGCCAAAGCCGGTAAGGCATTGCACCAAAAATGCCAAAAAGGTAAGAAAGTAAATAAACCCTGCCATGGCATTGTGCCCAATGCTCATGTGTTCCTTGCCCTTAAGCATAAGTATATCCATCCTGAAGACGTACCACATTTCTTTAAAAAACTTTTTTGAGGCCGGTATAAACTGCCGCCAGCTTGCGTACTTGTTGCCCACAAACCCCCAGTACAACCTGAACAAAAAATTAAAAAAGAAGATGTATGCTGCCGCAAAATGTACATAGCGCACCCAGCCCATGGTAAACTGGCTGGTGGCCTCGTGCTGGCTTTGCAGGGCCAGCGGGTTGCCTATGTAAAAGCCGGTGGCTATAAGCGCCAGTATAACCAGGGCATTAAGCCAGTGGTAAAACCGTACCGGCAGCTCCCAAACATACACGCGGCGCAGCCTGTGTATACGCAGATATTTTTTTGACATAAAACAGGTTTAAGTAATTAGTCACCCAATATGTTTATCCGGCTTATGTGTTTGCCCTCCTCATCGTACACATGCACACTGCAGGCCATGCAGGGGTCGAAGCTGTGGATGGTGCGTATAATTTCCAGCGGCTGTTTTTCA
>CAZRDD010000369.1:0-5507 GCA_964598675.1 uncultured Parafilimonas sp. | reverse complement strand
TGCATTGCCGCAGGTTTCATCGCTCAGGTAATCTTTCATTAAACCAACAATTCTAAAACCTATTTTTTCCTGTACGGAAACAGTAGGGTCGAAGAGTTCATGGTTTTTCACTTTTTCAAAATACTCTTCAATAGTCATAGTTTCTTTAACCTTGCTGTAACCATTAAGCATACCCACCGTCATCTGGCCTTTCAGTCCAAGGGGTATAACGCAGTATTGCTGCCGGGCTTTATACAAGGCCCGTGCAATTCCCTTGCCCCGGTAATCCGGGTGTACGCTAATATCCATACCATACAGCCATTCGCCTTTGGGGTCGTGCGTGGTAAACCATCCTCCGCCCATTACCTCGTAAAAAGTATGATGCTCCTGGTGGTCAATATCAAAATGGTAACGAATGGTAGAAGTTGCACCCACTACCTTATCGCCATCCAGTGCCACAAACTGCCCTTCGGGAAAAATTTCTATATGTCTTTTATACTGCTCAGCATGCAGAAGTTCCTCCTCTGCAAGGTTGGGAAACACAATGCGTTGCAGGGCTTCCAGTTGCTCCGCATGGTGTGGCTGCATATTGGTGATGCCCCCATCCCCTAAAGGGGGGCTTATGATAGAAGCTGTTTTTTCCAAAATCGTTATAATTTACAATATAGTAATCATTCTAAAATACCCTAATGTCTGATACCTAATGACTCAAGGGGGGCTTATGATAGAAGCTGTTTTTTCCAAAATTGTTTACAATTTATAATACAGTAATCATTTTAAAATCAACTGGTTTACAGTTACACTTTTAGGGGGTTAAGTACCCCAACGCAAGATACCCCAGTGCCGATAAGCCAAATGCCATCAACGCATAAGGCAATTGCGAAAATGAATGTGCCAGGTTACTGGTATCTGTGCTTTGCGATGTTAAAATTGTGGCATCGCTGTACAGGCAGGCATTTGCCCCAAATACCCCCGCGCTTACCACTGCACCAATGCTCATGGGGACGTTGGCGTGCAGCGATTGTGCCAGGGGGATAACAATGGGTATAACCACTGCATATACCCCCCACGAAGAACCCGTAGTGTAGGTAATAAGCGAAATAGAAACAAAAATAATAACGGGTAACAACTGTTTGTCAATCAATGGTTTTACGCCGTTGATTACATATTGTGTAAGCCCCATTTGGTCGCCCACTTCTTTAAGCACATAGCTCATAACCACCAGTGCCAGCGCATACACCATACTGTTGAAGCCCGTAAACACGGTTTCACTAAGTTGTTGAAAATTGCCAAGCCTAATAAGCAGGTAGTAAATAAAGGTAAAAGCAACGCCTATCATAACACCTTTCAGCGCATCGTAATGCAAGGCAAACGTGGCAATAAGTGTAACGGCTATAGGCAGCAGAAAAAATAAAGCATTGGGCTTTTTGGTGGTTTCAAAATGCTCCATTTTAAGGCCGGTCTGCCTTGTACCTGGCGGAATGGTATCACCGGCCGCGGCACGCATCTCAGCTTTTTTCATTTTGCCCATCATAGGTATTACTCCTAATATAACCAAAGGGATAAGCATTACCGATACCCAGCCGTATAATGCATAAGGAATGATGGAAAGATATACATGGTTGCCCTGCATTTTAGGCGCATAATTGCATTTCTCCAGTATAGAGCCAATGAACAAAGTCCAGGTGCTTAACGGCACAATTACCGACCATGGCGGTGCGGTTGTATTAACTATATACGCCAGGTACTCGCGGGATATTTTAAAATGGTCGGTTATCTTTTTCATGGTAATACCCACCGTAAGTGCACTTAAATAATCATCCAAAAAAACAAACAACCCTAAAAACCATGTACCAAATAGTGCGCTGCGTTTAGTTTTCAGGTACTTCAGCACATCTTCCCCAAACTTCATAGCCCCCCCGCTGCGCACCATCAAACCAATAAGCGAACCATATAAACCACACACCAGTATCACCCATACCGTGCTTTCATCCTCCATCACTTTATAAAAAGAGGTTATAAAAGAGGAGAAAAAGTTGGTATGATCGTGCCGGCCAATCAGTATAAAGCCTGCAATACAGCCAATCAGCAGTGCTTCAAATGAAGCACGCAATACTATTGCCAGTACAATTACCACCAGTGGTGGAATAAGTGCCAATGCGCCGTAGTTCATGTTTTTGCCTCCTTAGCCCCGTTTTTAAAAGGGGTTAACACCCTGATTAGTAATACTGTATGATGAGTTTTAGTGTTTACCTAATGAGCATTTTGTAAAATGCCAGCGTTGTTTAAAACTCCCCTTCAGGGGATGGGGGCCTACAGCCCACCCCAGCTCACCAGCTTTTTCTCCATGTATTCATACAACCCTTCGCTACCGCTTTCATGGCCAAGGCCGCTTTGCTTCCAGCCGCCAAAAGGCGCTTCCGTACCGTGCGGTGCCCATTCGTTGATGCCAACCATGCCAAATTCAATGCTCTCTGCAAAAAAGAAGGCATCGTTAATATTGTTGGTCCAAACATAACTTGCAAGCCCATACGGCGTATTGTTGGCCCATTCAACCACTTCGTCATTATTGCTGAAGGGTATAACGGGCATCACCGGGCCAAATATTTCCTTATTAACCGCTTCGGTAAACGCATCCACATTGCTTAGCAGGGTAGGGGGTACAAACCAGCCTTTGTCAAAAGCAGCATTGCCTTTTATGGAGGTGGCACCATTCTTTTCCGCATCATCAACTACCTGTAATACCTGTTGCTGCTGGCGTTGGTTTATTAATGGCCCCATTTGGGTACCAGCTTCCCAGCCGTAACCTACTTTAATATTTTTAATAGCTTCCGATGCCACTTCTAAAAAACGGCTGTATATTTTTTCGTGTACAAAAAAGCGCTGAGGGGCAATACATACCTGCCCTGCATTACGCAGTTTTGCCACTACCGAAGATTTTGCCACCGCATCCACATCCACATCATGGTTAATAATCACCGGGGCATTGCCGCCCAGTTCAAGGCTTAATTTGGTATTGGTTTTAGAGGCACCGTCCATCAGCAGCTTGCCCACGCGGGTGCTGCCCGTAAAGCTTATTTTTTTAACGTGGGGGTTGTTTAACATTTCCTCGCCAATAGAAGCGGCATCACCAAACAGGTTGTTTAGCACACCAGCAGGCAGGCCAGCCTCGTTAAGTGCCACTACCAGGTAAAATGTAGAGAGGGGCGTAAATTCCGACCCCTTGGCAACCACCGTACAACCAGCAGCCAGTGCTGCGGCCCAGGCACGGGCCGGGTTATACACCGGAAAATTCCAGGCGGTAATAACGCCTACCACACCCATCGGCTGCCAAATGGTCATCATCCGTTTATCGTTGCGGTTGGCGGGTATGGTGCGGCCGTAACTGCGTTTGGCTTCTTCTGCAAACCATTCAAACAGGTTTGCTGCCACCAGCCATTCGCCTTTGGCTTCTGCAAGGGGCTTGCCACTTTCCAGTACGGTATGTTCGGCATAATCTGCGGCATTGGCTCTTATAATATCCGCCGCCTTTTTTAAGATGGCGCTGCGCTGGTAAACATTGGTTTTGCTCCATGTTTTAAAAGCAGCCTGCGCTGCATCAACCGCTGCCTTACAATCGCTGCCATTGCTCCAGGTGATAGCTGCCACCACCTCTTCATTGGCAGGGTTTATCACCGTTTGCATTTCTTCCGAAGCTGCAATTACATACTCACCGTTAATATAGTTTAATAACATAACATTTTTGTTTTATAAGAAATCCCCAGTTTGACTTGCCCCGAAAAATCTCCCTACAACTCCTTTATCACACTTTCCAGTATATCCAGCCCTTTTTCCAATAGTTCCTTTTCAATAACTAACGGGCTTAGTATACGTATTACATTGCCATGTACCCCCGCACTAATCACCACCAGGCCGCGCTCTGCACAGGTGTTTATAATGTGTTGGGTACCTGCAGCATTGTAGCTGTTCCAGTCGCCATTGTTAATCACATCAAAAGCAAGCATAGCGCCCAGACCTCTTATCTCGCCAACCACCTGGGGGTATTGTTTTTGAAAATATTCAAAGCGTGCGCGAACGGTTTCGCCCACTTTTACACCAAGTGCATTAATGTTTATTTCTTCCATATAATGCAGGGTTGCCAGGGAGGCGGCACAGCTAAGCGGGTTGCCTGCGTATGTACCCCCTAATGTTGATGGCGCTGCTGCATCCATCACATGCGCCTTACCCATTACGGCTGAAATTGGCATGCCCGAGCCCATTGATTTAGCCCAGGTGCTGATGTCAGGCGTTACATCAAAATGCTCGTACGCAGCCCATTTGCCGGTACGGCCAAAACCGCTTTGTACCTCATCAAATATCAACATAATGCCGGTTTCGTTACATAACTGCCTAAGGGCTTTTACGTAGGCTTTGGGTGCTACAAAAAAACCGCCTTCGCCCTGTACCAGTTCTATAATAATGCCCGCCACATCTTCTGCCCGCACATTTGTTTTAAAGAATGTTTTCAGCTTTTGTATTTCATGCGCGGCAAATTCATCTTCGGTAATGCTTTGCTGGTGCGGCCTGTAAGCAGGGTAATCTATACGGTAAACTTCCGGTGCAAAAGGCCCGCAGTCAGCTTTGTAAGTTACTTTGCTGGTTAATGTCATACCCATCATTGTACGGCCATGAAAACCACCGCCAAAAGCAATAATAGCGGGCCTTTTGGTGGCTTGCCGGGCAATTTTTACGGCATTTTCCACCGCTTCAGCACCACTGTTTAAAAACATTACTTTGGTGGCATCACCGTGGGGCAGCAGCTCCACCATTTTTTCGGCAAGATCAAGGTAAACCTCGTACAGGGCTACGTTAAAGCTGCTGTGTATCAGCTTGTCTGCCTGCTCCTGTATGGCCTGTACCACAGGCGGGGGGCAATGGCCTGCATTCAAAACACCAATGCCACCGGCGAAATCAATCAGCTTGTGGCCATCTGCATCAATAATAGTGGCACCATAAGCATGGTGTACTGTTGATGGGTTAAAAATACCCAGCGCATTAGGTACCAGTTGCTTTCTGCGGCGGTACAATGCCTCTTTGTTTGTAACAGCCTCTAATACTGCGTTCATATAGCTAAAATTTTAGTGTCAAATTATTTGTTATATACCATTCAGGCCATCAGGGTTGTACGTAAACCGTTTTAATATTCATAAACTCATGAATACCGAAATACGATAACTCCCTTCCGTAGCCCGATTTTTTTACGCCCCCAAAAGGATAGCGTGAATCTGATTTAACCAGGGCATTGATAAAAACTGCCCCAGACTCAATTTCTTTCGCCAGTGCTTGTGCTTTTTCTATGTCCCGGCTCCAAATGGAACCACCCAATCCATAACGGTGATTATTGGTAAGTTCAATGGCTTCGGCTTCTGTAGCGGCGTAAATAATACTTGCTAATGGCCCAAATGCTTCTTCCTCAAAGGTGGTCATTCCTTTTTGCACCCCTGTAAGCAGGGCAGGGGTAAAGTTGCATCCATTGCGTTCGCCACCCA
>CAZRDD010000368.1:0-5512 GCA_964598675.1 uncultured Parafilimonas sp. | reverse complement strand
AACAGTGCTTATTGGGAGGACTTTAATTATGCTATATCGCCAACGGAGCCTGGCTCAACATTTAAGCTGGTAACAATGATGAATCTGTTATCTGATAACAAGATTCGCTTAACCGATATTGTTAACCTTGAAAATGGCAGGTGGCTGATTAATGGCAGAACGGTGATAGATTCAGAAGAACATGGTAAAGATGATAATACGGTTAGTGCAAAAAGGGCTTTTGAAATAAGCTCCAACGTAGGTATGGCAAAGCTTGCTTACAACAGTTATGCTGCCACACCATCCATGTACACCAACCATTTAAAAAAGTTGGGCCTTGATTCTTTAACGGGTATTGACCTGTACGGCGAAAGGCCACCTGTAGTGTACAGGCCGGGTAAGCCGGGGTGGAGTGCAACCTCCCTGCCATGGATGGCATTTGGCTATAACATTGCCATAACACCCATGCACACTACCATGCTGTACAATGCTATAGCCAACGGTGGTAAAATGATGAGGCCTTTTTTACTGGAGTCCGTTAACAGGGATAATAAAATAGTAGCTCAAACAGCACCTTATGTAGTAAGGGATAAAATATGCAGCGATGTTGTTTTGCAGCAGTTGAGGGAATGTTTAAAAGGTGTTTGTGCCGATTCTGGCTCAACAGCGTTCAGGCTGTTTAAAGGCAGCCCTTACAAGGTGGCCGGTAAAACAGGTACCGCCCTGGTGGCAGATGGAAAATATACGTATGCAGATATTGTATACCAGTCATCGTTTGCAGGCTTCTTTCCGGCAGACGACCCTCAATATACCTGCGTGGTGGTTATTGTAAATAAACCCCATGCCGTAAAGCACGTAGGTGCATTGGTGGCAGGGCCGGTGTTTAAGGAAATTGCAGACAAGCTGTATGGCATGTATGTAAAGCAAAGCCAGCCTGTAAAATATGCAGGTGTAGTGCCCGCGGGCGATACGGTTAATTATGCTTATGCTGGTAACAAAAACGAAGTAAAGAAGATAATGACATCGCTTAACGTGCCTTATGCAGATGCAGGAAGTATTGGTACTGATTGGGCCGGGCTTACAAAGCAAAACAACAGGCCGGTAATGCAGGGTAAAACGGTTACTGATAAGCAAATGCCGCAACTGGCAGGCCTGGGCCTTAAGGATGCGGTGTATATATGCGAAAACATAGGGCTTAAGGTAAACGTAAAGGGCAAGGGCAAGGTGGCACAGCAGTCAATAGCAGCAGGCAGCGCTTTTAAAAAGGGCGAACCGGTGCAGATAGTATTAAACTAAGCAGGGTAGCATTAACAGCATATAATAGGTTGAAAATATAAAGAGGGAAGGAAGCGGGATAAAATTTACAAAGCATTTATATGGCAACACTAAGAGATATATTGTACAAAGTGCGCCTCCTGTCGGTGAATGGTAATACCGCAGTGGAGGTGAACAGTATAGAAACAGACTCCCGCAGGGTATCTGCAGGCGCTGTGTTTGTGGCCATACGCGGCGAAAAAACCGATGGGCATTCCTTTATAGCAAAAACCATTGAGCAGGGTGCCGCTGCCATTGTATGCGAGGAGTTGCCTGCGGAGCTAAAGGAAGGTGTTGTCTATGTAAAAGTGGCTAATACGCACGAAGCTGTTGCTTACATGGCACACAATTTTTACGGCGAGCCATCCCTTAAACTAAAACTTGTAGGTGTAACCGGTACTAATGGTAAAACAACCATTGCTACGGTGTTGTATAAATTGTTTACTGAGCTGGGGTATAAATGCGGGCTGTTAAGCACCGTACAAAACCATATAGGCACAGAGGTGGTGCCTGCAACGCACACCACGCCCGATGCAGTTAGCCTTAACGGCTTGCTAAGGCGCATGGTTGATGAAGGTTGTACGCATGTGTTTATGGAGTGCAGCAGCCATGCCATACACCAGCACCGTATAACAGGGTTGCATTTTACAGGCGCTTTGTTCAGCAACATTACACACGACCACCTGGATTATCATAAAACCTTTGATGAATACATAAGGGTAAAGAAGAGTTTTTTTGATGGCCTTGGCAGCGATGCTTTTGCCATATCAAACCTGGATGATAAACGCGGTACTGTAATGTTACAGAACACTGCAGCACACAAATACTATTACAGCCTTAAAACGCTGGCCGATTTTAAAGGCAGGATACTGGAAAATGTACTTACCGGGCTGGTAATGTCGGTAAATGATAAGGAAGTACACTTCAGGCTTATTGGTGAGTTTAATGCGTACAACCTGCTGGCCATTTACGGCGCGGCTGTATGCCTGGGCGAGGACAGCAGCGAAGTGCTGAGGGTGCTTAGTATGATGAGTGGTGCGGAAGGCCGTTTTGATTACATAATCAGCAGGCAGCAGATAACAGGTATTGTTGACTATGCCCATACGCCCGATGCGCTGGAAAATGTACTGCAAACTATTAAAAAGTTGCGTAAGGGGTATGAGCAGGTAATAACGGTGGTAGGGTGCGGTGGCAACAGGGATAAAACCAAAAGGCCCATCATGGCACAGATAGCCGCAGAGTTGAGCGATAAGGTAATACTTACCAGCGATAACCCACGGTTTGAAGACCCGGAAGAGATTATAAAAGATATGGAGGCCGGGCTTAATTCAGCAGGCAGGCGCAAAACGGTTTCGATTGTAGACAGGCACGAGGCCATAAAATACGCTGTAAGCATTGCCGGTAAGGAGGATATTATTCTGCTGGCAGGCAAAGGGCATGAAAAATACCAGATTATCAATGATGAGCACCTGGTGTTTGACGATAAAGCTGTGTTACAGGAAGCATTTGGGTTATTGGGCAAATAGGGTGAATGCCTTTTTGGCTAAAAGCCGAAAGGATAAATTAAAACGAAGTAATTATCCGTTCCATCTGTGTAAGGTGGCCTGGATGTTAAAATAAAAACGGTTCAAAAGCTTTCCTGCAAAGGAAGGGATGGAGGGTCAACTATGCTATACTACTTATTTACATGGTTAAAACAGCAGTTTCACCTTAGCGGTGCAGGGGTGTTTCAGTTCCTCACCTTCAGGATTGCGATGGCTATATTGTTATCGCTTGTTATAGCTGCAGTGTATGGCAGGCGTATCATCAACATACTCAAAAAAAGGCAGATAGGCGAATCCGTTCGCGACCTCGGCCTGGCTGGTGAGCAACAGAAAAAAGGCACACCCACCATGGGGGGTATTATTATACTGCTGGCCATACTTATACCAACACTATTATTTGCAGACCTTAACAAAGTGTATGTGCGCCTTATGCTGTTGTGTACCGTGTGGCTGGGTGTTATAGGCTTTCTGGATGATTACCTTAAAATAAAAGCCCGTAAGCAGGCGCAGGCCAAAGGCGAGAAATACCAGAAGAAAGATAAAGATGGCCTGGCCGGGGTATCAAAAATAATAGGGCAAATAGGGCTGGGTATAATTATTGGCGCCACACTTTACTTTAACAGCAGTGTTACGGTTGAAAGGCAGATTATTGGCCAAAAGCCCACCCGTGCTGAGTTGCACCAGGGGGAGAGGCTTGCAAAAGATTCAAACGTAATTGTACATCGTATAAATGGTGTGGATGTGCGTTACGTAAAAGTACAAACGCCTATAACTACTATCCCCTTTGTAAAAAACCATGAATTTAATTATAGCTGGCTGTTAAGCTGGATTGGTAAAGGCGCGGAAAAATTTACCTGGGTTATATACATCATCATCGTAACATTTATTATAACGGCCGTATCAAACGGTGCCAATTTAACCGACGGGCTTGATGGCCTGGCCGCTGGTGTAAGTGCTATTATTGGTGCGGGTATAGGGGTGTTTACTTATGTAAGCGGCAACATAAATTTTGCGGGCTATTTAAACGTAATGTACATACCCAACCTTGGCGAAGTATCCATATTTATCGGGGCTTTTGTAGGTGGTTGTATAGGCTTTTTATGGTACAATGCTTTTCCTGCACAGGTGTTCATGGGCGATACAGGCAGCCTTGCATTGGGCGGCATTATTGCATCGCTGGCCATCATCATCCGTAAGGAGTTGCTGATACCTATTTTTTGCGGTGTGTTCCTGGTGGAGAACCTTAGTGTAATACTGCAGGTAAGCTACTTTAAATACACCAAGAAAAAATATGGTGAGGGGAGGCGCATCTTTTTAATGAGCCCGCTGCACCATCATTTTCAAAAGAAGGGTATACACGAGAATAAAATAGTGTTCAGGTTTTGGATTATCACCATACTGTGCGTGGTATCTTCTATCATAACGCTTAAGATACGATAGTAAGTGATTTGTGAAGTAAGATGTATGATGTCTGATTTTTTTGAAGATGTGTGGCATGGTTAAAATGTTTTTTCCTGGGATGGCTGGTGAATGAAATTGGATTAGCAATTAAAGGGCCGGAGCGTAACATGTAAAAGTTATTCTAATTGAAATAAGCAATGACTGATAACACAACAAATATTGAAGCAATGCAGCAGGCAACAGGTGCCTGGCGGTTGGTTGTGCTGGGCGCTGCTGAAAGTGGCATTGGCGCAGCCATACTGGGCAAGCAGCAAGGGTACAGTGTGTTTGTAAGTGATGGCGGCACTATTAAGCAGGCGTATAAAGATGAGTTGCTTACACACGGTATTGAATTTGAAGAAGGGCATCACAGCGTTGAGATAATACTTGCCGCTGATGAAATAGTAAAAAGCCCCGGCATACCAGAGAAGAATGAACTGGTAAAAAAGATAAGGGCAAAAGGTATACCCGTTATCAGCGAGGTAGAACTGGCTTACAGGTTTAAAGGCAACAGCAAAATAATTGCCATTACAGGCAGCAATGGCAAAAGCACCACCACTACGCTTATTTATCATTTATGCAAATTAGCGGGGTTTGATTGTGCGCTGGTGGGCAACATCGGTTATTCGTTTGCAAAGCAGGTGGCAGAGGCACCTAAAGAATGGTATGTGGCGGAGATAAGCTCTTTTCAGTTGGATGATATTAAAACATTCAGGCCAGATGTGGCGGTGCTGCTGAACATTACCGAAGACCATTTAGACAGGTATGAATACAAATTTGAAAACTATATAAAAAGCAAGTTCAGGATTATTGAAAATCAGCAGCCCGGCGATTACTTTATTTATTGCGAAGACGACGAAGTAATCATGCAGCATTTAAAAACCATGTCCTTACTTACTAACCCAATGCCATTTACCATGAAGCAAGAACCAATTAACGGGGCCTACATAAATAACGACCAGATGATTATTAAAGCATCGAATGAAAGGATTAGCATGAGCATTTATGATTTTGCCCTAAAAGGTAAGCATAATCAATACAATACTATGGCTGCAGGTTTAACGGGCGTTGCCGTTGGCATACGCAAGGAGAAGATACGGGATGCCATAACAACGGCAGAAGGCCTTGAACATCGTATGGAAGATGTTGCTGTAGTACGTGGTGTTAGGTTTATTAACGACAGTAAGGCAACCAATGTAAACAGCACCTGGTATGCACTGGACAGTATGGAAGAG
>CAZRDD010000367.1:0-5512 GCA_964598675.1 uncultured Parafilimonas sp. | reverse complement strand
AATTACCAGCAGTACGGCCATAATGACCAGCGTAAGAGGGGTGTTGTTTATAAACCATTGCTTATAAGGCCCCGCCAGTATGCCTATAACCCCGCAGGTGTGGAACAGCAGCGCAATAAACAAAGCCGTATTTTGCCTGGTAATTATTTTTTTAAACATGTTGTAGTAAACCGTGTTGTGTAATAAAGCCGTAAAATAGTATTATTTATAGCCTTATAAAATATTAATGGTGCCAGTGCTTTTTATCCTGCTCAATAATACCGGCGGTTATTTTAGCGCTTTTAAGGCACAAGGGTATACCCCCGCCGGGGTGTACGCTGCCGCCTGCAAAATACAAACGCTCAATTTGGCGGGTAAAGTTTGGGTGCCGTAAAAAAGCGGCATTTTTTGTGTTGGAACTGGTGCCGTACAGCGCCCCCGCGTACGATGCTGTGGTGGCTTCAATTTGCAGGGGTGTTAAACAAGCTTCGGCTTCAATCAGTTCCTCTACATTGGTTTGCAGCATGCGGTTAAGCTTGCTTATAACATTGGCACGGCATTGCTGCTGCTGCTCTTCAACATTTTGCCCCTTATATGCCGGTGCATTAACCAGTATAAACCAGTTTTCCTTACCGGGCGGGGCCTGTATGCCAGCCTCGCACTTGCTGCTGATGTTAAGGTAAATGGTAGGGTCGGGCGAAATGGAGGCCCTGTAAAAAATTTGGTCGAACTCAGCCTTATAATTCTTGCTGAAAAATATGTTGTGCAGGCTAAGCTGCGGAAACTGTGTTTTTATGCCCCAGTAAAAAACCATAGCACTGCTGCTGCGTGGCTGCTTTACTATTTTCTCCGCCATTTTGTTTTGCAGCAAAAGGTTTTTGTAGGTAAAATATACGTCCATATTGCTAACCACTGCATCGGCATAAACATTCATTCCATTTACCACAATGCCCAGCACTTTGTTTTCGTGGTCAATAATCCTTTCAACAGGGGCATTAAAATTAAACTTAACCCCTTTTTTAACGGCAAGGTTGTACAGTGCATTGGTAATGCTTATCATGCCGCCTTGTGGGTAAAAAGTGCCCTCGTTATGCTCCAGGTGGGGTATAAGGCTAAGCATGCCCGGCGCTTTATAGGGGTTGCTGCCATTGTAAGTGGCAAAACGGTTAAACAACTGAACCGTATGCGGTTGTGTAAAACTGGTTTTATTTACCTGGTGCAGTGAGCTGAAAAGATGTTTAAACCTTACTGCCGCCAATGCTTTAATAACCGCAGGGCTTAACCATGTTTTTGTTTTATGCAGAGATTGGTTAAGGAAGAGATTACCAACATCGTTATACAGCCTGCGGCTTTGTTTAAGGTATTGCAACACTTTATTGGCATCCTCGCCGGTAACGGTGTGCAGTTCGTTGGCAAATTTTTCAGCATCGGTATAACCGTTTATAATTTTGCCATCCTCGTAAAAATAGCGGCAGGCAATGGGCAGTGCTTCATAAGTAAGGTATTGCTGCATATCTTCCCCCGCCAGTGTAAATAGTTCGGCTAAATTTTCGGGTTGTGTAAACAGGCTGGGGCCAGCATCAAAATTGTAACCATTAATGGCAAAGCTGCTAAGCTTGCCGCCGGGGTATGCGTTTTTTTCGTACACACTCACTTCAAAGCCTTGCACGGCAAGCCTTACAGCGCTTGCTATACCTGCTACACCTGCACCAATAATAACCGCTTTTTTTAATGGCATTTAATGTGTGTACAAATTGATTAATAAATTATAAAAGCTTTTTACTTATACAAACCGATACTTGATGCGCAACAATTTTGTGCATCTGCAGTAAACACTGGTGCTGTATTTTAATTAATTGGCCACTGCTGTACCAGGCTTAATATGGGCCTGCCACCATGCTTTTATTTTGGGGAAGGCAATATGAAACCAGGCTGTATACTTATCGGGATAAGCCAGCAGTTCCTGCTCAATATCCTCCACCGGTTTATAGGCATAGCTGTTAACCTCCTGTACATCAGGGGTTATTACACCGTTGTATATACCGGTAAAAACATGGTCAAACTCATACTCGGTTAAGCCATTGCTAAAACCAGCTTTGTACGTAAAATGAAAAATTTTGCTGAGGGCGGCATCAAAGCCAAGTTCTTCCATCAGCCTGCGTTTGGCTGCATTTATTGTTTGCTCGCCGGGGCGGGGGTGGCTGCAGCAGGCGTTGGTCCATAAACCTCCGCTGTGGTATTTGCTTAAAGCCCGTTGCTGTAAAAGCATGCAGCCATTATCATCAAATATAAAAACACTAAAAGCCCTGTGTAAAACAGGGTGTTTGTGGGCTTCCATTTTTTCCATTACCCCCACCTGTTCGTCCTGCTCGTTTACCAAAATTACTTCTTCCATAACAGCGTATAGGTTATTACCCCAAGCGGGTAGTGTTTTGCATATTGTTTTACACGGTGGTACAAAAATATTCCTTCATGGTTTGTATTAACAAAACCAACCGTTTTTAGGGTTACTAAACAACGTGTTGCAATACGTTATTTTAGCAGTGCGTAAATTAATTAATTATAGTGTTATGCACCTGTAATTGAACGCTAAATATTAGCTATTATAATATATTGAACTGCATGCGCAGGCCAGCTTTGGCAAGTATAACTATTTTGCCATAATCGGGTATGCGGATGCGCTGTTGTAAAATCAACTGTGGCTCGGCCCGGCGTATTTTTTTAAATAGGGAAAGATAATATTTGTAGGCAACATATACCCCAAAACGTGCTTTGGATGGCAGTAATAAAATGCCTTTGTAAGCATGGTCAAAATCGGCCTGAATATCTTTTTCGATAACCGCTTTATCCTGCGCGGTAAAACTTTTAAAATCGCACCCCGGAAAATAAACCCGGTTTAAGCCTTCGTAATCGTTTTTAAAATCGCGCAAAAAATTTACTTTTTGAAAAGCTGCCCCCAGGCTGCGTGCGTATGGTGCCAGTTTGGTATACATATCTTCGTCACCATTGCAAAAAACGCACAGGCACATAAGGCCAACCACTTCGGCACTGCCGTAAATGTAGGTTTGATAATCGGTGGCGGTATAAACTTTTTCTTCCAGGTCGCACTCCATGCTGTAAAAAAAGGCATCAATTAAATCTGGCTTTATGTTGTAGCGGTTAACCGTTATTTGAAAGCTGTGTATAACGGGGTTTAGGCTCAAACCTCTTTCTATTGCTTCGTAAGCTTCTTTTTTAAATTGAGCCAGCAATTGCTTTTTATCAAACTCATGAAATGTATCTACAATTTCATCCGCAAGGCGAACAAAGCCGTAAACCGAGCAAATGTGTTTTTGCAGCTCTTTATCAAGCAGCTTTATGGCCGATGAAAAAGAGGTGCTGTATTGCCTGGTTACAATATTGCTGCATTGCATGCTTGCGGAATGAAACAGGTTCATAATTATTTACTAAGTTGTTGTGTTAAGTGTTTTAAACTATTGCGTATTTTTTATTATTTGATTGGCAGCAACCTCGCCACTTATAATGGAAGGAGGCACACCGGGGCCGGGTACTGTAAGCTGGCCAGCGTAAAATAAATTTTTTACTTTTTTGCTTCGGCACGAGGGCTTTAGTATTGCTGTTTGCAGCAATGTGTTGGCCAGGCCGTAAGCATTGCCTTTAAAGGAGTTATACTCACTTACAAAATTGCTGTTGGCAAACGTTTTTTTGTAAACAATATGCTTTTTTACCGGCTCCCCAACTCTTTCTTCAAAGCGTTTTATAATCAAATCAAAATACTTTTCCCTAAGTGTTTCATCATCATCCAGCAGGCCTGAAGCTACTGGTATAAGAAAAAACAGATTTTCGCAACCGGCAGGGGCCACAGCATCATCTGTTACCGATGTTGCACTTACATAAAACAATGGGTTTGTTGGCCATTCTTTGCTTGTGTAAATCTCCCGCCCATGTACCGCAAACGAAGTATCAAAAAATAACGTATGATGGGTAATATTGTTCAATCTTTTGTTTAATCCTACAAAATAAATTAAACTGCCTGGGGCCATAACCCTTTTATCCCAGTAGGCAGGGGTATAACTTCTGTATTGTGGTTCCAGCAGTTTTGTTTCAATGTGGTGATAGTCTGCGCCGCCCAATACCGCATCGCCATAAAAAGTGTTGGTGCTTTGTTGTGTTTTGTTTAATGTAACAATGGCTTTGGCTACATCATTTTCAACATCAATTTTTTGTACATCTTCATTAAAACAAAAATTTACCCCCAGTTGAGTGGCCAGGCTGTACATGGCATGTACTATGCTGTACATACCCCCCTTTGGATACCAGGTACCACCCATAATATCGGCATAGTTCATAAGGCTGTACAGGGCTGGCGTATTTTCGGGCAATGCGCCTAAAAAAAGCACCGGAAACTCCAGCAACTGCTGTAATTGCGGGTGCCTGAAGTATTTGTGTACGTGCTTTTTCATTGACTGAAATACATCCAGCTTAACCACGCCTTTTAGTAAATCAACATCAGCAAATTCGCCCAGCGAAAGCCCGGGTTTGTACACAAGTTTATTAATACCGGTTTGGTATTTGTAAGCAGCTTCCTGCAAAAACTTATCAAGCATGGCACCGCTGCCAGGCTCGGTTTCTTCAAAAAATTGTTTAAAGTCTTGATAGCTGGCGGGTATATCGGTAAATGAATCGGGCCAGTATACCCTGTAGCTGGGGTTTAGCCTTTGCAGTGTATAATAATCGGTTACTTTTTTGCCAAAAGCGGCAAAAAACTTCTCAAAAACATCGGGCATCCAATACCAGCTTGGGCCCATATCAAACGTAAAACCATCTTCTTTTAACTGCCTTGCCCTTCCACCTGGCCCACTGTGTTTTTCAAGCACAGTAACCTGCCATCCGGCTTTAGCCAAAAAGCAGGCTGCCGAAAGCCCCGCAAACCCACTGCCAATAATTACTGCTTTTTTTGCCAATTTATACTGCTTGTTTATGGTTTTAATAACGTTCAAGTTGCTCTTTTAACAGCTTACGTGCAAAGTGTATCCTGCTTTTAATGGTGCCTAAAGGCTCATTTAGTGCCTCGGATATTTCGTGGTATTTAAAACCTTCAAAATACAAAAGAAAAGGCGTTTTAAATATTTCGGGAAGGTCGTATATCGCTTTTTGTGCTTCTTTAAGGGTTAAATTGCTAAATGCATCGTTTGTAATGGTTGTTTGATTGTTGTTGAGCAGCATTTCGTTTGGCGTATTATCAAATATGGTTTGCTGCTTGGCTTTGCGCCTGTAACCATTAATAAAAACGTTGCGCATAATAGTGTAAAGCCACGCCTTAACGTTGGTGCCGGCTTTGTACTTATCCTTATTTACAAGTGCCCTGTACAGGGTTTCCTGAAACAGGTCTTTGGCTGCTTCAGCGTCACGGGTTAAGGTAATGGCAAAGGGCTTTAAAAACTCTGCATTGCTTAAAAGTGCCTGGTTAAATTCTATAGCAGCCATATTTTTTTGTTTAATTATTTACATGTCAAAATTAAACACTTTTATT
>CAZRDD010000366.1:0-5516 GCA_964598675.1 uncultured Parafilimonas sp. | reverse complement strand
CAGCAAGACTTCCCCAATCGACACCGGTTCGCTTTCACCAGGAACTTGCACGACCGCGGGTGCGACCAATGGCAGATCGATCAACGGATAACCGAGAATCAGGGCATTGGGTTCGATCTGCGCGGCGGTGACACCCAGCGGTTCATAGAGAAAAGGTTTGTCCCAAAAAACGCCAAGCGCAGCGCAAAGGTGACCACCGGCGGAAAAGCCGCAGATGGCAATGCGCTTGGGGTCGATCTGCCATTCCGCCGCATGGTCGCGCACAGTGGCAATGGCTTTGGCCAGCGATTCATCGGTAACAGTATCGCTAAAAGCAATGTTTTCCCTAATGCTCATGTTAAACATAATGCTGTCCTGAAAAACAAAACCCACCTGGCTGTAAAAACTTTCCTTCACGTAGCTTTCAATACCCTTGCCATCAAACTCCACAGTGCCTTCACCAGCTTTTATCAAACCGGTAAGCAGGTACAGCAGTTGCGTTTTACCTGCTGCCGTAGGGCCTATCACCGCCAGGCGCGAGCCTGCCTTCACCGTTAGGTTTATATTTTTTAAGGCAGGCTTTTGGCCATACGCTACCGATACATTTTTAAGCGCCACATTGCCCTGTAGTGGCGCGGTTATGGTGCCGGTATCGGGTTTATTGGACACATCAAGCACCATATTGATGCGCTGGTAGCAGGCCGTGGCCTGGGCAATAATGTTGCTCATAAACCCAATTACCAATATGGGGAAGATGAGCATGGAGAGGTAGCTGTTAAAAGCCGCAAAATCGCCCATCGTCATACTGCCGGTTATTACAAAATGGCCACCCAATGCCAGTATGGTAAGCATGGCTATGTTTGAGGTGAATATGATGATGGGTATTAACCCCGCAAACAGTTTTAAGATACTCAGTCCGAGGTCTTTGGCCTCGGTATTGGCAGACAGAAATTTATCGTACTCCAGTTGCTGCGAGTTGATAACCCTTATGAGCGCGGCACCTAAAATACTCTCATTTATCACCTTGTTAAGCTTATCAATAATACCCCGGCTTTTTAAAAAAATGGGGCGCACTTTTTTAATTACCAGGAAGAAGGCACCCCCAATAATGGGTATAATGGCCACTATGGCGAGCGCCAGCCGCCAGTTGATGGAAAACAGCAATATGCAGGCCCCTATGATAACAATTAGTGATGAGGCGATGGAGGCAATGGCCTGCGAAGCAAACATTTTAATAGAGTCTACATCGGCAGTAAGGTTGGTAAGCAGTTTTGAAGGGTTTACCTGTTCAACATAAGCATAGCTTTGCCGCGATATTTTATCGGAGAGGCGGTTGCGCAAATCCCTGGCCACTTTCTCGCTGGAGTAGGTTTGCACCACGCTTTGCAGGTAGGTAAAAATAAACACCAGCACAGCAGCCCCTGTAAAGGTTAGCAATATGTGCTGCAGGTTGTACGGCTGGCTGCCAGGTTTGCCGGTATTGCTGTAGGCATCAATACCGCTGGCTATAATTTTGGGCAGCAGCAGGTTAATTACATTGCCCAGCAATGCAAACAATATAAGCCATAATATAAGCGGCCTGTATGGAGTAAGCAGGCTAAATACACTGGGGCCTTTTGGCGGCCCTGGTTTAGCAGGTTTGGTTTGTGTACGCATGTAGTTTTATATGTTTAGCCAGAACCCTCTCCCTCAATTCCTCTCCCTAAAAGGAAGAGGGAGGCCCGGACAGGTTGGCCGTTGATTTTTTGTTTTAATCCGTTTAGCCTTATTATTAAAAAGCAGCCAGATCATTGACAAAAGCCACTGTTTTTAAATGATATTTTTTGCTAATGTTGGTAAATTTATTGATGTGCCAAAATGCCAAAACCTTTATTTTACCAATATTTTTTTACCACAATTAACCTGCAAACATTTGCGTTATCTGTTAAATGGCAATGTAAAATACACCTGCGGCAATGGCATTATGCTGAATAATGAGGCCGTTTATATACCTTCTGTTTCAGTCTCCCACGTTTCCTTTTATGAACGATGAACCATCGGCCATCGACTACCCCTACCCCAGCTCTATCACTGTAATCTCCGGCAATATACCTACCCTGCCGGGATAACCAATAAAACCGAAGCCCCTGTTAACGTATAATTTTTGTTCGCCCTCCTCGTAAAGGCCCGCCCAGTTTTTGTACATCCACTGCACGGGGCTCCATTTAACGCGGGGCAGTTCAATGCCAAACTGCATACCATGCGTATGGCCCGCCAGTGCGAGGTCAATATCAGGGTATTTAGGGCGTACTTCCACATCCCAATGGCTTGGGTCGTGGCTCATCAATATTCTAAAAGGGTATTTTTCCGTACCGGCATGGGCAAGGTCCATACGGCCATACCTGGCAAAATTGCCCTTGCCGCCCCAGTTTTCAATACCCAGCAAGGCTATTTGCTGACCATCTTTTTCAAGCACCACATGCTCGTTCATCAATAACCGCCAGCCCATTTGCGCCTGCATGACTTTAAGCTGTTCAATGCTATGTGTCTGCAGGGGAGTAAACAAATGCCTGCCCGCAGCAATTTCGGCAGCACGGTGGCTTTCGTCCTTATCTGGCCATGGGTAGTAATCGCCATAATCGTGGTTGCCCAGCACACTGTACACGCCCATAGGCGCTTTAAGCCTGCTGAATATACCCGTGTAGGGGGCGAGTTCTTCGGCACGGTCGTTCACCAGGTCGCCGGTAAACAATATCAAGTCTGGCTTTTCGGCCAGTACCCTGTCCACCCCTTTGCTAACGGCCTCTTTGTTTTGCAGGCTGCCGCTGTGTATATCGCTCAACTGCACAATTTTAAGCCCCTTAAAAGCAGGCGGCAGGTTTTTAAAAAACAGCTTTACCTTTTTTACCTGGTAATTGTATTTGTTGCTAAAGCCATATAGCAGGGTGGTAAAAAGGCCGCCGCCCACCCCCAGACCCGTCCAGCTAAGTATGGAGGAACGGTGTATAGTGCCATCGGCGCTAAAAAAGCCGCTGCCCGCACCGTGAAACACTTCCGACAACAGCCACAGGCCGCCACGGCGCAGGTCGTCTACCAAAAAAAAGGCAGAGCCTGCAATTTTGGCTAAAAAAATACCTATTACAATGGCAAATACATTGTTACGGAAGAAAATGTTTTTTTGAAAAGCCCGCACATAAGGGAAAGCC
This sequence comes from uncultured Parafilimonas sp., assembly GCA_964598675.1. GTDB lineage: Bacteria > Bacteroidota > Bacteroidia > Chitinophagales > Chitinophagaceae > JABDFW01. The sequence continues at coordinate 2,352 of CAZRDD010000366.1, read as the reverse complement.
GCCAGCACCCCTACTGCCAGCAGCGATATTGCCCAGTACACCGCATCAACTACAGGCAGTGCGGCTATACCACTTGCCTGCATTACCGACTGCAATACCGAAAACACATACACATCTACCAATAAAACAAAGCCGAGTATAAACCAAAACCGCTTACTGTTGCGCATACATTGATAATTATAATACTCTGGCAGACGATTAACCGCTGCTTAAATTGTAACAACCCGCAAATTAATACTAATGCGGCGGCTGTGGGCGGCTAAAAACAATACGGTCTGGCAAATGCTCTGTTCATGAGCTTTGCCCCTCATCCGCAGTGGGCTGCAAAAACGCCACATCCAAATGCAGGTAAAACACGCCGGGAAAGCAGGCAAAGTGGGTGCTGTTAACAAAAAATCTATACACATTAATGCTAAAAAACTAATATTGTTGCGGCAAAGTGGCGGCGAAAATTTATTTTTGCCACCCTTTGCACTGCATGGCTATTGGCCACAGGGCAAAAGTTAAGCACATAAAGCATTAATAGTATACAAAACAAATTAAGTACCAGGTTATATGGCACGGATAATAGGCATAGCAAATCAAAAAGGCGGCGTAGGTAAAACAACTACAGCCATAAACCTGGCTGCAAGCCTTGCAGTACTGGAATATAAAACCCTGCTTGTTGATGCCGACCCCCAGGCCAACAGTACCACCGGTGTTGGTTTTGACCTGCACAATGTAAACATTAGCCTGTACGACTGTATGGTTAATAATACACTGGCTAAAGATGTTGTGCTTACCAGCGAAATACCCAACCTTTACCTTATACCCAGCCATATTGACCTTGTGGGCGCCGAGATTGAAATGATAAATTACCCCAACAGGGAAATGGTAATGAAAGGCATACTGGAGCCGATTAGGGATGAATATGATTTTATTGTAATAGACTGCTCACCATCGCTTGGCCTTATAACGGTTAATGCCCTTACCGCTGCCGATAGCGTGATAGTGCCTGTACAGTGCGAGTTTTTTGCCCTGGAAGGTTTGGGCAAACTGCTTAATACCATAAAAATTGTACAAAGCAGGCTTAACCCCGCTTTGCAGATTGAAGGTATTTTAATGACCATGTACGATGGCCGCCTGCGCCTGTGCAACCAGGTGGTTAGCGAGGTAAGAAGGCATTTTGACGAGATAGTATTTACCACCATTATACACCGTAACACCCGCTTAAGCGAAGCCCCAAGCGTGGGCAAACCGGTAATACTGTACGATGCTGAAAGCAAGGGCTCGGTAAACTACCTGAACCTGGCAAAGGAAGTTTTGCAAAAAAACAACCTTACCAAAATGACGAACGAAGAAAGAATATTGGAATAGGTTGACGGCTGGGGTTTACAGTTTACCACTAACAATGCACCCCTGTAACCTGGCCAACCATTAAATGCTGGATGCAACCTGATGATAAAGGATAGTTGAAAGGTTAATGTGCCAAACCCACCGGGATATTTGGCGACGGAGAACTACAAACTGAAAACTGAACAATGATTACTCCCAAACAAAATAAAGATGCATTGGGCAAAGGCATACGCAGCCTTTTGCAAAATATTGATGCCGACCTTAAAACCACCGGCGGCAATTTAAAAAGCAATGTGGTGGAACAGGTTACCAGCGTAACCCGTATTGCGCTTGACCAGATACAAACCAACCCAAAAAACCCGAGGCGCGATTTTGACGAAACTGCGCTGAACGAACTGGCCGCCTCTATTAAACTGCACGATATTATTCAGCCAGTAACAGTATCAAAACTGGCTACCGGCAAATACCAGCTTATTGCGGGCGAACGCAGGTTTCGCGCAGCAACCCTGGCTGGCCTTATTGATATACCCGCCTATGTAAGGCAGGCCAACGACAACGAGCTGCTGGAACTGGCGTTGTTAGAAAACTTGCAGCGTGAAGACCTTAACGCCATTGAAATATCGCTTAGCTACAAGCGTATGATGGATGAACTGCATTACACGCAGGAGCAGGTTGCCGAACGCATGGGTAAAGAACGGAGCACTGTTACCAACTACATACGCCTGTTAAAACTGCCGCCCGATATACAGCTTGCCGTACGCAACGGCACCTTAAGCATGGGGCATGCAAGGGCTTTGATAAACATTGATACGGTTGACAGGCAGTTGTTTGTGTACAACGAGATAAAGGACAAACAGCTTAACGTAAGGCAAACAGAAGAACTGGTGCGCAAACTGTACAAGGAGCAACCGGGTGTTAAATCTTCCGCAAAATCATCACTGCCACCGGCTTACAAAAGAATTGAAGATACCTTAGCATCTTATTTCTCCACAAAAGTAAAGCTTGCACATAACAAAA
>CAZRDD010000365.1:0-5517 GCA_964598675.1 uncultured Parafilimonas sp. | reverse complement strand
ACAAAGCTTCTCAATATCCTTATCAGCCACAAAAGCGGGCAGACGCTTGCTTATTTTTGGGCTAACAATCACCGTCATGGGTGTTTGCTTAATAACCTGCTGCCTTACAAGAAACCTGAAAAATGATTTTAACGATGATATTTTACGGTTGATGGTTTTGCCGGTAAGCTTATCGCCTTTCATTTCGGCCAGCCAACTGCGTATCAGCGGTGCAGTAATTTTATCGGGCGGGGGGGCATCAAACTGGCTTACGAGGTAAGCGGCAAACTGCTCAAGGTCGTTCTGGTAAGATATAATGGTGTTTTCGGCATACCGCTTTTCAAAGCGCAGGTAATGCAAAAACTGCTGTATATGTGGGTATTGTGTATAAGGCATAAAAAAGTAGCCATAAAGTTAACACTTAATGGCTACTTGCATTATTATAATCAGTTACTGACTAAATTTCAATTTTTCCGCTTGCTACCTGTTGCTTGTAAACCGCTTTCAGCACTTCTGTACGGCGCCTTACTGAAGGTTTGGTGTAGCTCTGGCGTTCCCTTAACTGGAGAAGGACTTTGCTTTTTTCAAATTTCTTCTTGTACTTTTTAAGCGCTTTGTCGATGTTTTCGCAATCTTTTGAGTCTATTATAAGCATAATGTTAATATACCCCCTTTAAGGAATTTTGAGGCGCAAAAATAGCAATTATTTGCAAATTGCCAAATACATGTTTATTTTTCTGATGTTTTTTTATTTCGGGGCAAATTCCACAAAACCTTCTGCCTAATAAAATTACTTTTACCCAAAAACAACAAATTTATGTCATGGGGTTTAATTTAACCAGGGGTAAGGCCGCGCTGCTGCTGGCAGTTATTTGGGTTGCTGTGCAGGCAGTGCTGGTGTATACCAACCATGTGGGTACCTTAAATGAGGCCGAAAAATATATACAACAGGCCAGCTTTCTGGCAGATGGCCATAGCATTGACAATAAAAAATACCTGCTTTACATACTGCCCATACTGGTAATATTTATAAGTCTTAAAGCCAACCTGGGCTTTACACTGGCAATAATTATACAACTGGCCGTAAATGCAGTTGCCACCACTGCTTTTTTTGCTATTGGCGGCCACCTGTGGGGCAACCGGTTAAAAAGCGCCATTGCCACCATACTGTACATTACATTTATACCACTACAGCAATGGAACAGCTTTTTATATACCGAATCGCTTTTTTACAGCTTTTCCGTAATTTTTATATATGTGTGCGTGGTTTTGCCAACCCATAAAAAAAGCACCCACCTTGCACGGCTGGCGGTACTGTTGCTATTGCTGTTTACCCGGCCGTTAGGGCTTTTTTTTATACCGGTGTTGTTTTTTCTGTACCTGTACACAGCGCGGGTTGCCAGGCTAACCAAGTGGATTTTTGCACTGGCAGCGCCAGTGCTTTTATATGCGGCACTAAACTTTTTGTATTTTAAAGGGGCCGATATGGATATTTTATTACCCAATGTGCAGGGTATGGTTATTTGTTTTTTAGGCCAGGCAGTTACCACACCCCACCTTACCATACCCACCGGCAGCCACAACCCTATAAACAGCCTGGCATTATTTATATATTACAACCCGGTTTATTTTAGCAAACTGGCGTTTTTAAGGCTGGTATCCTTTTTTAACCTTACCCGGCAGGAGTACTCGTTTAGCCACAATCTGTATTTTAGCTGCTGCATGGTATTTTTATACTCATCAACCATTGTATCCTGTTGGTTTTCAAAAACCAATGCCATAAAACCACTGCGTTACACATTTATACCCATCTTACTTATACTGGCAGCGGGGGTTATGCTGCAGTGCAATGAATATAATAACCGTTTCAGCCTCACTTTGTTCCCCTGGTTTATATTGTTTGCGGCAGATGGGCTGTATACAATAGCGGGCAGATTTAACGCCAAAGCACAAAAGCCTGCCAGCAACAGTTGAATAAGCGCAACCTTGCACCATGTTACCATCATACCAGGCTGCCATTTGCTACCATGCCGCCAGTAACGGCCCTACCCCTCCTTAAAACTTGCCTAACCGCATAATGTTAAACATTGTAAATTGCAGCTATGTTTACAGGCATTGTAGAAAGCATGGGTACGGTAGAAGCTGTTACCCACACCGGCACCAATAAAACCTTTTGGATTAGCAGCCCGGTTTCGGTTGAGCTAAAAGTTGACCAAAGTGTTAGCCACGATGGCGTGTGCCTTACCGTGGAAGAAATTAAAGGCAGCAGCCACAGGGTTACGGCTATTGATGAAACGCTTAAAAAAACAAACCTCGGCGGCTGGGCCACCGGCAGCGGGGTAAATATAGAGCGCTGTATGGTGATGAATGGCCGTATTGATGGCCATATTGTGCAGGGGCATGTTGATACTACGGCTACCTGCACCAGTGTACAATCGCTGGAGGGCAGTTGGGAATACCGTTTTGAGTTTCCACCACAGTTTGCTGCACTGGTTATTGAAAAAGGCTCCATAGCGGTTAACGGCACAAGCCTTACCGTTTTTAATGTTAACCATACAGGCTTTTCGGTAGCCATTATACCCTATACGTATGAACATACCAGTATAAAACAGGTTAAACAGGGCTCCGTGGTAAATATCGAGTTTGATATGATAGGCAAATACGTAACCCGTATGCTGCAATTGCAAAATGCTCATCAATAACGCTGATGCCCGGCCAACTTAAAAAACTGGGGCCTTACGCAATACTGCTGTTAGTGCTGTTGGTGGCGTACCTGCCGGTATCTACTTTTTACTTTGGTATGAAGAATGATGCCTTCAGCGATAATTTTCCCCATAAGTTTTTTCTGTCGGAAGCTATACACAGTGGCCTCTCCCCCTTGTGGAACCCATACATGAACTTTGGCTTCCCCCTGTATGCAGATGTTGGCTTTGCGTTTTATAACCCCATTACCTGGCTGTTTGCACTGGTTGGTTATAATGCATATACACTTACAGCAGAGGTACTGCTGTACATTTACCTGGGCGGGGTATTTATGTACCGCCTAGGCCGGTACCTGGGTTTTGCTTTGCCTGTTAACCTGGCCATTGCGGCCATGTATATGTGCAGCGGGTTTTATACCGGCGGCCTAACCTTTATTAACTTTTTAACTGCCGCAGCCTTTTTACCCCTTACAGTTCAAATGGTTTTACAGGCTATACACCAGCCTTGCCTTAAAAACAGCTTCCTGCTTGCGGCAGCCTGTTTTTTTGTTTTTGCGGGCGGGCACCCCTACATACCTATTATACTACCTTATTTTATAGCAGCCCTTGCAGCAGCACTCTTCATATTACATAAAACATACCGGCAAAACGCAAAGCAAATAACAATTTATGCATTGGCCGCACTGGGTTGCTTCCTGTTATTGTACCTGCCTGCCATGTACAGCTACATAAACATTATACCCTTTTACGGGCGTAATTACATACCCAACCAAGCCCTTAATACCGGGCAGGGGTTTACCCTTTCTTCCTATACATCCTTTTTATTCCCGTTTTTTACGGCTACCACCCACAATATTTTTGGGGCAGATGTAACCATGCGCAACGGCTATTTTAGCATTGCTGGTTTTATTTGCGCCCTGCTGGCCTTTAAAAACAAGCAATTGTATGCCAGGGTATTTACCATTGCAGCCATTTTTATGCTGGTACTAAGCCTGGGGGGGCCGATTAAAGCGTTTTTATACGGCAAGTTGCCCTTGTTAGGCTTTGTGTGCCACAATGGGGAGTTTAGGATATTTACCATCCTTTGCTTTTGCATTACTGCTGGTTACGGCCTGCAACAGCTACAGGCCGGGAACAGCGTTTTTAAACAAAGGCTTACATGGGCATTGCGCCTGGTGGCCATTACAGCATTGGTAATTTTTGCAGCGGCTATTGTAAGCCGCTATCATGTATTAACCAGTTTTGTTGCCCAGCTAAAGCAAAACAGCGGCATTACCCAAAAGGTTAAAGCCTTTTTACAGGGCCCTACGGTAATCTTCCTGCTGGCAAGTACCTTATTAACATTAACCATTTGCCTGTTAAGCCTTTATACACTTCGACTAAAAAAGCGTTGGTTTACGCTATTCATTATAGTTATCCTGGGCGACCTTTCCCTAAACAGCATTCTCTACCTTCCTGTTACAGGTGTAGGGCAAACCACGTTGCCACAAATACAGGCGGTTTACAATACTTCACCCAAAGGTATCATCATTCCTCCTTTAAAGCCTGTTAACCAGATAGATACATTGGATAACATTACTACCGGGTTGGTGGGTAACATTACGTATTATAATAAACATATTGGCACGTTAACCCTTACTGACTACCCATCATACTTCACCACCACCAACAATTATTTTAACAATGCGCCATTGGTGGCACAGGTATCAAAACAACCTTACCTGTTTTTAACCAGCCACAGCCAACAGCCGCAACCGGGCAGCATAGTGGTAAAAAGCTTCGCCCCCGGCAGTATTCAGATACAGGTAACAGCCGTGCAAAATGATACGCTGGTGTATCTTCAAAACAATTACAAGTATTGGCATGGGGTGGCAAACAATCAAAAAGTGCCTATCGCTACCATGTATGGCACATTTATGGGCATTAAGATTAACAAAGGGGTAAATACAGTGATGTTTTATTACAGGGATGTTTGGCTTATTGTTTGCCTGCTGGTAAGCGTTATGTGCTTTATTGCTGGTTTTGGAGTGATGGGCTGGCAAAAGCTCAGGGGTACGCCACCAGGGCCGAATCGGTAAACACAAACTTCACCGTATCCGTAACGGTTTGTGCGGGCAATTCTATTGTTTTATATGGCATGTTAAGTGCATGTAACTCATACCGCCAGCTACTAATTATTAAGGTATTATGCTTATCCGGCAGGTAAAATGCCATTGCATCTGGCAAACCTGCGGCAAAAATAAGCGCCCCGTGCTGGCTTTTGGGCACCCCCTGCATAACAATAGTTTTGCCATCGGGCAGTTTAGCCAACTGTGCAATAGTTTGTTTTACCACACCACCCGCAAACCGGTAATTTACCGCATTAACATACAACTGGCCTGCATACAGCAACCCCGTAACGCCGGCTAGGGCTACGCCCAATACCTTGCTTTGCAGCCGGTTTAGCACAGCCACAATTATTAAAACCACAAAAACAGATGGCAGGTATAAATACCGTTGTCCCTCGGTGCCGTGGGTATCAATACCTAACGACAAGTAAGGGGCAAGGCTTATAAAAAAGCAGGCAGCCAATTTTAGCAGGTACGTATTAACCCGTTTAATAAAAAAATAAATTAATGCTACGCAAAGCACTGCAAACGAAGCCAATAGCAGCGTTGGTGCCTCGGAATTAACTGTAAATGCCATAGCGGCTAACTTAAAAAAATTACCTACCAGGGCAACAGCATTAAACTGCAAAAAGTTAATGCCTTCGTACACGCCCAGCACTTCGTGGTTTATGCTAACCCTTGCCGCGAGATATACTATAAAAATTATGATCAAAGGGTAATAACGCTTT
>CAZRDD010000364.1:0-5528 GCA_964598675.1 uncultured Parafilimonas sp. | reverse complement strand
CCTGCTTAACCGTGGGTTGACCAGCGGCAGGAGTGATGATACCAATGAAACCATTATAAGAGAGAGGATTACGGAGTACCGTAAAAAAACATCAGTAGTGGCTGAGTATTATGATGAGTTTGATAAAGTGGCAAAAATTAAAGGGGAAGGAACCCTTGATGAGATTTTTGCCCAGCTTAAAAAAGAGATTGACAGCAAGCAAAACGAAGAGTAACCTTTACGCAACCGATACCAACTGCACTCCCGCCTTACCAAGGCGGGTTTTTTTGTGCCTAATCAAAACTTATTTTGTTGTAATTTTAATAGGCAGGTTGTAGCAGCCTGCCAGTAAAGCAAGATTGCATATCAACAAAAAACTGAATGTATGATTTTTAAAAGCGCTGTTAGCTGGTTTGAAATACCAACTGCAGATATTAACCGGGCACAAGCATTTTACGAAGCTATTTTTGATATTAAGATGACGGCCCTGGACATGCCGCAGTTGCAAATGCGTATGTTTCCCGTAGAGGACCCTATGGTGCATATAGGCGGGGCGCTTACGTACAATACCGATTTTTACAAACCTTCAGCAACCGATGGGCCGTTAATTTATCTTAATGGCAATCCTGATGTGCAGTTAGTGCTTGATAAAGTGGAAGCCGCAGGCGGCAAAATTGCCATGCCTAAAACACAAATTTCGCCGGAGTATGGCTATATGGGCGTTTTTATTGACACAGAAGGTAATCGCGTAGCGCTGCATTCGGTGCCTGAAAAGTACCTGTAATACAGTTGGCGTATTTAGCGGCGGGTAAATGAGGCAATGGAATAATTTGCCTTTTATGCAGTGCATCCACTGTTCAAAAAAATATGGCTTTGGGCCACACAAGTGTTATATACCTTAAAATAGACTTTATTTAACCAGCCTGCTCGTTATTACTGTCAAACAACCTGTTTCTTTCGGTGGTGAGCATCCTGCTAGGGTACCGGTTTATTACAATAAAATCGTGAGTAGCCATTATGATAGAAGTGCCATAATCCTTACATATCTGAAAGAGCAACTGCATTATTTCATCACTGGTTTCGGGGTCAAGGTTGCCGGTAGGTTCATCAGCCAAAATAAGTTTGGGTGAGTTTAGCAGGGCCCTGGCAATATCCACGCGCTGCTGTTCGCCACCACTCATTTCAAAAGGCATTTTAAAACCTTTGCTTTTAAGTCCCACTTTATCCAGTACATCATTAATCTTTTCCTCCATCAGTTTCTCATCTTTCCAGCCCGTAGCTTTCAGCACAAACCGCAGGTTTTCCTGTACGTTCCTGTCTGTAAGCAACTGAAAATCCTGGAAAATAACGCCCAGTGTCCTCCGCAAAAAAGGCACTTTCTTCCAGTCCATTTTGCGCAGGTCGTAACCGGCCACAACGGCATCGCCTTCTGTAAGAGGCAGTTCACCATAAAGGGTTTTAAGCAGGCTGCTTTTGCCAGAGCCGGTTTTACCAACAAGGTAAACAAACTCCCCTTTGCTAACGGTAAAATTTACATTCTGTAAAATAAGGTTGCTGCCCTGGTAAATATTGGCGTTACTAACTGATACTACTGTTTCTGGCATATACTGTAATTCGCTCCAAAAATAACCTTTAACTTAAAAAGTGATAAAAAAATATATCAAACGCTGCATATTAGCAATATTTTAAGTAAAAATATCGGTAGATTTGGATTGTTCTTTCAGTAGTGTTTAAGGGCTTAAACGCTGCTTTTATACCAACCAAAAAACCATGAACCCGTTGGGCAACATATTAAAGCAAAGAAAAACGCTTGTTTTTTTAACACTAATGGTAATTAGCCTGGTAGTAGTGGTGCCGGTTACTTACTTTTTGCTTTTGCCCAAAACAGTAAAAGTAACCCCCAAGGTTGCTAATAAAGTATTTACCGTTATTATTGATGCAGGCCACGGCGGCAGGGACGAGGGTACCAAATACAAAGGTGTTAAGGAGAAAGATATAACGCTGGCCATAGCCAAACAGGTGGAGGCAATGGCTCCGTTATATGGAATGAAGGTGGTTTTAACCAGGGATAGAGACACGTTTCTTAACCCCATTGCCAGGGTAGCTTTTGCCAGTCAGCAAAATGCCGATGCGTATTTAGCTATACATGTAAACGAGCTTAGGGGGTATAGTTATATATCGGGTATGCAGGTATATGTATCCAATAAAAATCCTGATTTTGAACAAAGCCGTTTGCTTGGTTCCGCTGTGGCGCAAAACCTTGGCGCCGATTTTAAAGTTAGTCCCCGGTTACAGCAGCGGGCTACTAATATTTTTGTGCTGGCCGATAACTCCATGCCCTCTATACTGGTGGAGTGTGGTTTTATAACCAACCCAGCCGACCTTAAGTTGCTTACCGATACTACCCAAACCCAGCAGATTGCAAAGCAAATGCTGGCAGGTTTAGCTGCTTATGCAAAGCACGATGCCATAAACTTGTATGCGGTACAAATTGCGTCTCCTCCATCTACGTCTCACCATAAGATTGCTAAGGGCATCATTGCTGCCAACCATATTACCAACAGAAAAGGCCACAAAAAGAGCCTGAAAACGGCATAGTCCAACCCTTTTTTCTTCTCCATATTAAAGGCATAAAATATGTAACTAAAAAAATAGTTGTATAACTAAAATATTAGTTTTATGTTTGACTAAATTTTTAGTTATACATACAAAGCGGCCCGTAAACAGGCAATAATAATAGTAATGAAAACATTAACCAAGGCAGAAGAACAGGTAATGCAGGTTTTATGGAAGCTTGAAAAAGGCTTCTTAAAAGATATTGTTGATGCTATGCCCAACCCTAAACCCCATAGTAACACAGTAGCCACCTTGTTGAAGATATTGGTGGATAAGGATTTTGTACATACCGAAACATTTGGGCGCATGCACCAATATACCCCTGCGGTAAGCAAGCAGGCATATTTTAAAACTACCGTAAACGGTTTGGTAAGCGGGTATTTTGGTGGGTCGTTTACCAAGGCGGTATCTTTTTTGGTGGAGGAAAACAAACTGAGTATAGAAGACCTTGAAGTGTTGCTTGCCCAATTGAAAAACAAATAAAAAACACTGTTATGCCATTATTTGCTTTTTACCTGCTAAAGGTTATTATTTGCTCAGGCGTAATGCTTACGTATTATAAACTGGCCCTGCGCAATAAAAACTTTCATTATTATAACCGGTTTTATTTGCTGGCCACCGTATTTGCCAGCCTGCTGCTGCCATTGGTGCAAATTAACAGTATAACAGTGCAAAGCAGCAGCCAGGGGGCAATAGCCCTGCTTAATGTAATAAATGCAACCGGGGGCAAACAGGGTGCAACTGCCCGGCAAGGTTTTAACCTGCCTGTGTTTAACTGGCAACAACTACCCGTAATGGTTTATGCAACTATAAGTTGTGTGCTAACAGTAACATTGCTGTGGCGTGTTTACAATATTTACAAGGTTAAAAATAGGTACAGCTTTACCCAAATGGCCGAATTTGATTTTGTACAAACCAACCTGCCCCAAGCCCCTTTTACTTTTTTGCGTAATCTTTTTTGGCGCAGCGATATTGACCTGCAATCCGCCACCGGCCGCCAGGTTTTGCAGCACGAGCTTACACACATACGCCAAAAGCATACGTGGGATAAGCTTGGCTTGCAGCTTGTTACAGCCATTTGCTGGGCCAACCCCTTTTTTTGGTTTATCAAAAGGGAACTGAATATGCTGCACGAATTTATTGCCGATGAAAAGGCCATAGAAAATAACGATGGCGCTGCTTTTGCAGCCATGCTGCTCACCTCGCAATACGGCAAAAATGTGTTTGCCCCGGTTAGTCAATTCTCTTATTCACCTATAAAACGACGATTATTTATGCTTACCAATGCATCTAAACCCCGTTACACTTACCTGCGCAGGCTTATGGCGTTGCCTTTACTAGCCGCAGTTGCCTTGTTATTTGCCTTTAAGCTGGAGAAAAAACACGCTGCTGCCAATATGTTTTACGCAGCAACACCATTTAAAGTGGTGATTGATGCAGGCCATGGCGGCGATGATGCCAGGGCGGAAGCAAACGGCGTAACAGAGAAAAGCGTAAACCTTGCCATTGCCCAAAAAATAAAAGAATTGGCCCCCCAATATGGTATAGCTGTAGCCTTAACCAGGGATGCCGATATTGCCGTGGCAACGGCCAACCGTACCCAATTCGCTTTACAACAAAACGCAGCAGTGTTTGTATCAATACATTTAGATGTTGATGCCGGTACCCCAACCAGTAATAATCAGCAAAAGCCTGGGCTTACAGCCTATGTATCAAAACAAAATGCACAGTATGCTAAAAGTGTATTGCTGGGCTCATCTCTCATAAAAAGCTTGTCTGCCGGTTTTAAAGTAGAGAAAGATCTCAAAGAAAGGTCGGAAAGCGTTTATGTTTTAAACCATAACACACTGCCAGCAATATTGTTGGAGTGTGGATACATAAACAGGGCCAGCGATGTTAAGCAACTAACCAGCAGCAACCAGGTTGAACTAATGGCCAGAAAAATATTAGAGGGGCTTGCTGCCTATGCAAATGCAGCCGGTAAAACTGCCAACGCTGAAACCGCTAATATAGCCGTGGAGCAAACCAGCCGCGATACATCAAAACCCTCACCCTTGTATGTAGTTGACGGTAAAATAACAGAAAAGGCAGAGATTGATAAAATTAAACCCGAAAGCATTGCCAGTGTTAACGTATTTAAAAGCGAAACAGCTACAAAAAAATATGGTGCCAAAGGTATAAATGGTGTTGTTGAAATTGTTACAAAAACAGCAGATAACAGTGCCCCGGATACTGCCAGGGCATCGGTTAAAATTACAAATACGGTAAATATCACTTACGTGTCTCAACAAACAAGTACGCCGCCCGTAAAACAAACCAGTACGGTAGCAGTTGCGGCTAAAACACCGCCTATGTATTTGTTAAATGGTAAGGCGATAAGCGAAGCTGAATTTAAATTAATTGACCCTAACAGTATTAAAAGCGTGCATGTTTTAAAGGATAAAACAGCCACGGATAAATACGGGGATAAAGGCAAAGATGGCGTGGTGGAAATTTTTACCGATGCCGCTGCCGAGGCGCTGGAATATGGCACTAAAGCTAAACAGTAAACCCACACCTTGCTACCACCTTGCATTTTAAGCATTTGCCGGTAAATTAATTGTGTTAAAACCCTGCCGTTGGCGGGGTTTTGCTTTTATGGGTTTATTTATAAGCGCTGCCATGTATTTGGAAAGTAAGCCCTAAGTTTGTTGCTTTGCATACAATTAACTTAGCATGCCTGCAGAAAACACAATACACGTTACCTCAGAAATTGGCACTTTAAAGCGCCTGTTAATACACAGCCCGGATGGTGGTATTGGTAAGGTAGTACCTACAAAGTTTAAGGAATGGCTGTACGATGATACAGTACACATACACCAAATGCGCAGGGAGTACAATGAGTATATAAAGCTTTTGTTGTACTTTCTGGACCCGGAAAAGATTGATTACCT
>CAZRDD010000363.1:0-5530 GCA_964598675.1 uncultured Parafilimonas sp. | reverse complement strand
ATACATTGGCCAGGTGGTTTACAATAAGCATGTTTTGTTCCTTCAGGTTTTTTACGGCTGTCCAGGCATCGGCACTTACATATATCTGCTGGGTAATGTTGTACTCAAATTCCTCGCGAATGTTTTGGGTAAGCAGGTGCTGCATATCCCTGGCACTCATAGCTGTTTTGCCCAAACGGCTTATCAGGTTGGGTAGTGCTATCCTGTCAACCAGCAGGGTAAGTCTTTCGTAGGCCTGTAGCTGCATTTGTATGGATGCGGGGTTGCCCTGCGTTGTGGCGGTATTACTATCAGGTTTGCCTTTATTAACAATAATGTAAACAACTGTTATGGCAACAAGCACAACAGCAATAACAGTAACTATAGTTGATATTTCCATATTATGTTTAACGGTTATAAACTAACAGCACCAATAAAGGGGCTGTACTTTTAATAAAAAACTTACTCCCCCTTGTGTATGCCTTTGGGATTGTACGCAACGTTCCATAAAGCATAACGTTTGTACTGTGTTTGCAGCCGTTGCTGAAAGCCCTCCCAATTTTTGCTACCTTTTGCGCTCCACAATACTTCGCTTAACGCACTCACCCTGGGGAATATCATGTATTCCACCTTTTTCTCGTTCGCCATATATTCAGTCCAAACATTGGCCTGGGCACCGGTAATATATTTTTCTTCGTCTGCGCTAAGTACTGCAGGTACAGGCTCGTAGTTGTACACTGTTTCAAGGGGCAGGTAACCGCCTATGGTAAGGGAGTCTTCTTTTTTACTTTGTGTATAATCAAGGTACACATACGTAGTGGGTGTCATAATAACACTGTGGTGCTGTTTGGCTGCATCAATACCACCTTTTTCGCCACGCCAGCTCATAACGGTGGCATTGGGGGCAAGGCCGCCCTCCAGTATCTCGTCCCAGCCAATAATTTGGCGGCCTTTGCTGTTTAGGTATTTTTCAATACGCTGCACAAAATAGCTTTGCAGGGCATGTTCATCTTTAAGCCCCAGGTCTTTAATCCTCTTCTGGCAAACGGGGCAGGTTTTCCAACGCACTTTAGGGCATTCATCACCGCCAACGTGTATGTATTTTGAGGGGAACAAGGCAATTACTTCATCCAGCACGTTCTCAAGAAATGTATAAGTGCTGTCGTTACCGGCACAATAAACATCTTCTTCAACACCCCATTTTTGGCCGGTTAGGTAAGGGCCTTTGGTACAACCTAAATAAGGGTAGCTGGCTAAAGCCGCTTTACCGTGGCCCGGCATTTCAATTTCGGGTATTATGGTTACATACCTGTCTGCGGCATATTTTACAATCTCTTTAATTTGTGCCTGGGTATAGTAACCACAGTATTTAGTACTGTCGTTGCCCTGGTTGTGGCCAATGGCGGTGCCATTGCGGCAACTGCCTATTTGGGTAAGTTTTGGATATTTTTTTATTTCAATACGCCAGCCCTGGTCTTCGGTTAAATGCCAGTGAAAGGTGTTCATTTTATGCATGGCAATAAAATCAATGTATTGCTTTATAAAATCAACCGAAAAAAAGTGGCGGCCACAATCAAGCATTAAACCACGGTAAGCAAAGCGGGCGGAGTCTTCCACACTGCACTGCTGTACCGCCAGCGAGGTTGATTTTTCGGTAGGTAATAACTGTATAAGTGTTTGCACACCATAAAAGGTGCCGGGGCCATTATCGCTGCCTATGTAGGCTTTATCTGCATCAATTTCAAGGTCGTAACCACCGGGCTTGCTCAGGTCCATCTTATCAAAATTCAACATAATGGCATTGGTAACTTCCTGGTTTTGTTTGCCCTGTATTACGGGCAGGCTAAAACCATAATACTCCTTTAAATACTTATTTAAAAAGGCTGCACTTGGTGCGCCATAAGGGGTGGCAACCACAATTTTAGTGCCTGGTGTTATGGTAAATGTACCCTGTTTTACAGTTGCCTGGTAAGGGGCTGGTATTACATTAAGTGTTTGGCTAAAAACCTGCTGTGCTAAAAAAAGGCAGGCAATGGTCAAAAAATTTTTCATAAACGGGCGCTTTTAAATAAATGTTTGGGGGGTAAAGATATATTGATTTACAATGCGTATTTGGTGTGCAGTAATGGCGCTGCAATTTTATTTGCATTACCATAACATAATTAGGAATAAGCGGTACATGTTTTGACTTACACACCCTAAACCTATAATATGCAAACAACCATGAAAAACAACGTAACAGAAACGCATGATGCAATGGCTACTTTAAGCCAGGTGATGGAAAAATTGCGTGTACGCAAAATAGACAGTGAGTTTCGCTGGGATAATGGCCAGTTTACCGCAGGTAAAGGCAAAGCTTATGCGCCCGATGAACTTAAAATTATTAAAACTTTCAGGTTTGAGGGCGACTCCAATCCATCCGAATCATCCATACTGTATATTATTGAAGCCAACGATGGGCTTATTGGTTACAGCCTTGATGCGTATGGTGTGTACAGCAACCATGATGATGAGGAGGGGTACGATAATTTTATACGGCAGTTAAACGTGGAAGACAGGGACGAGCAACTTATTTTTGAACTTTAAAAACAAAAAGCCGGGCTGCCCCGGCTTTTTGTTATAATAATTTACTGCTATTGTTTTAGTGGTGAAAAAGCTTATCTAAAAACAGGTTTATTACCTCTACAAATATTAAGATGATAATAATCCACTCAAGCACCACGCTGTTACGGTATTGAAGCAGGTCCTTAAACAGTTCCAGGTTTTCTTTTACAATTTGCAAGCCCTCCTGTATGGTGCGGAAACGGGCCTGCAGGTCGAATGTTTTTTTAAGGCCAATATCAAGTTTGTTAAGGTACTCCTCCTCCCAGGTTTCCTCGGGCGAATCAAAAATATACAGATTTTCGGCAATCCTGTTTTTAAGGTTAAGCGTGCGGCCAATGTATTTTTTCAGGTCAATACCGGCAATATCCAGTTTACCCTTACGCTCCAGAATTTGCGTGTGGTAATTTGTTTCTTCCAGCAGCCTGTTGGTTTGCTGGTAATAATGGTCAAGCGCTACCGACTGCGATACGTTTAGCATTATCAGCCGCAGGTCTTCTACATCGGCACGGGTTATCTCCACTTTATTATAACCAAAATTGGTGCGGTGCGTGTCGGTTTCAATATCAAATTCGTCGTTCAACCGCTCGGTAAGCGGGTTTTTACAAAATGGCGAAATAAGCTGTATAAAGGCCGACATCTCCACCTCGTTATGGTTTAAAAAACAAACGATGCCGTACTTAAATACATAAATAAACTTTTGATTATCTATTATGTAAAACAATTCATCGGTATCTGCATGGTGAATTTCAGCTGTAAAGGCAGCTTTAACGCCCTTAATATCTATGGTATCAGCTAACTGGAACGAAAATACTTTTAACATGAAAATTATGTTTTGAGTGAAGCTGGTTACTGCGTTTAAAGGTACGGATTAAAAATATATAAGCCTGATGGCCGAGGTTTATAAACAAAATGCACCGCAATCAGTACATTTATCCCCACTGCAAGGCTGGGCTTAAGTATTCACCCCCTAAAATTGTATTTTTGCGTATAAGTGGTTGTTTAACTATATGCCTGTTTAAAAAGTCCTGTGTTAATGATCAAACTGCACTGCTGCTATAAAAGTTCAGCAACCTCATTGCTTACATTATATGTTGTGTTGTGTATGCACGTTATTTTTTTAAGTTGCACAACGGGTAATAAACAAAAAGCTGATCACCCCGCATTGGTTGACTCACTTATAAAACACCTTACCACCGCTGAAAATATATCGCCATTACATTATTTAGACAGTGCTTATAAACATTTTACCCCCGGCCCCGGCGATGTTTATAAAAGGTTTAACGCTATACGCAGCTATTATCACGGTACCCAAAAAAGCTACGACAGCGCCATTATATATGCCGATAGTATGTTGATTAACATACTGCCTGCCTATGCAGAGGGGGGCTATACAAGGGAATATATGGATGCCCTGTTTTTTAAAGGCGATGCATTGCTTGAGGCCCAGCGTTACGATGCTGCTTTTGCCTTATACTACCAGGCTAAAACAATATTGATACAAAAACTGAAAGACAGTTTATCAATATTTGGCTACTATACCAGGCTATCCTACGGGTATTATAAACAGCATAATTACCCCGAAGCAATAAAAAATTATAAACTAACCCTTAGTTACCTGGAAACGGAAAAAGACCCTTATCAACGTTTTTTATATACCCAGATGCATTTGGACGATATTGGGCTTTGTTACACAAAAATGGGCTATAACGACAGTGCTTTGTTTTACTTTAATAAAACCATAAATTATATAAATAACACAGGGCCGCAGTTTAAAGATAATGCACTATACATGGAAATAGCCAAAGCGGTGGTTTATGGCAACATGGCCAGGGTTTTAATGAATAATGGAAACGATAGTGCTGCCGAACGTTATATGAAGGAGGGGATAAGGATAAACAGCCAGCCATTGCATGCCCCCGAAGATGCGGAATATTCCAGGGAGAAGCTTGCTGGCCTTTACTTAAAACAAAACAGGGCTGGCGAAGCCCAGGCCGTACTTAACGATATTAGGAAATGGGTTGACAGCAACGAAAGTGCTGAACACCGTGGTGATTATTACAGGCTGCAGGCCGAAGCTTACAACCAGGAGAAACAATACAGTAAGGCTTACAGTAATATTAATGCCTATTTGTTAATACACGATTCATTGGATGCGGTACAACGCCCCGGTGCTGCCGAGAATATTCAAAAGCAACTGGATTATATGGAACGTACCCGCCAGCTTGCTGAGTCGTTACAGGGCCAAAAATTGCAAAAGCTATACACTTTTATAGCGATTACCGGTTTTTTAATGGTGGTTATAATTGCTTTACTGATACTTAAAAACTACAGGCAGTCTAAAAAGAATGTGGAAATGCTTATTGGTTTAAATAAGCAGGTAAGTAAAAAAAATGTGCATTTGCAAAAAGCCCTTGATGCACTTGAAAAAAGCCACCAGGAAAACAGCCGTATGATGAGGATTATAGCGCACGACCTTAGAAACCCTGTTGGCGCGATGCTTACATTTACCGAGATGCAGATAAACGACAGCATTACCGGGCAGGAAAAGGGAAAAATGCTGGCCATGCTGCAAAAAACAGGTAAAGATGCCCTGTCGTTAATTGAAGACCTTTTATACTCGCATGCCTCGCAGGAGGAGTTATACAAGGAGCATCTTGAACTGGATGGGCTGCTGCAGTATTGTGTTGACCAGTTGCAGCCTAAAGCAGCCGAAAAAAAGCAGGTAATCTTTTTTTACCCCCAGGCCGTAACCGTACACGCCGACCGTGAAAAGCTATGGCGCGTGTTTAGCAACCTTATTACAAATGCCATTAAATTCAGCCGCCCCGGCGATGCGGTAAAAGTTAAAATTAGGGTGGAGGGCAATAATGCTGTTGTTATAGTTGAAGACAACGGCATTGGCATACCCGCAACCATTGGGGATAAGATATTTGAGGTAACAGCCGGT
>CAZRDD010000362.1:0-5542 GCA_964598675.1 uncultured Parafilimonas sp. | reverse complement strand
AAACGGGTTCAAGCGGGCTTTTATATTGTTGCATAAATTTTCTGTAGGCCCGGTAATCCTGTTTTACAAGTGTATCCAGCAAACGGAAATTTGCCCTTGCCGCTGCGGAATCGCGCATAAACAACTCCCCATTTGCATAACTAAAAAGATTAGAATAAACGGAGTATTGAAAAAGTACTTGCTGCGAGTTTTTTGCTGCCAGGTAGCCTACAAAATTTGCTTCGCTCTCGCTGCCATACCCCAGTTGATGGGCTATTTCGTGGCAGGTTGTATACGGTATTGTAAAGGCTGGCACGGTTGTATTAACCTGTGCTTCACCCGTAAAAGGGTTGTAATACCCCAAAATACCAAGGTAATTATTGGGTATTCCGTACAGCGTAGGCTTAACTGATGCACACCTGTACCTTAAAAAAGGGTATTTTCCGGTTAAATTTGTATAGGATTCTGCTGCCAATGTTAAAATTTTTCTGGGTTCGGGGTACTTGTAACTACTGTCCCCAAGCTGCTGCCTGCTGTTATTTACCTTGTTAATCAACAGGGCTGTTATGTGTTTTAACTCTTCTGTAGTGTAATGGGCCGGTTTAACATTAAACTGGTAGCTTACGCCATACCTGTTGTAATTAAGTGCCCATAAAAAATTGAAAAGCAGGATAACCCACAAGGTTTTAGACAATGCACGAAGCAACCCTAAGCCAAAATTTTTAAAACTGGCCTGCTTACGAAATATAATTTTAAATAACCGTACTATTTTAATTAATAACCAGATAATTACGAATGCATAAACTAAGTCGCCTATGCTTACTGGCAGCCAGCCGGTTAACGCCCGTAGTATGGTTGAAACATAGGGGTAAATGCCGGTTGAGTACAGTTTTTCAACCAGCCCGCCAAACAAAGAAAACACTTTGATAAGTATTATTGCAGCCAATAATAATGCAGGTTGCAGCCATATTTTTTTTGGCTTTTCGGTAATTTTGCCGGTGCTGTCAAGCATGGGTTATTTATTAATTTTTTGATTTAGGGGCCATATTAACACTACCTTGCGGCAGGTTATATTGTTTAAATTGTGCAAACTACAAACTATAAACTATTTGGTGAAAACAGGTTTATTAGTTACCTTTGCCAGCCCAAAAAAATCAGTCATGAGCCAAAGGAGAGCGTTTGAGATTGCGTTTGTAGGGCTAAAACCGGGTACTCATGCATTTGAATATACTGTTGACAACAAGTTTTTTGAAAGCTATGGGGAGCAGGATTTTACCAACTGCAAGGCAAATATAAAACTTGAGCTGGAAAAGCACAATGGCTTTATGATGCTTAAGTTTGATGTTGATGGTAAAGCAGATGTTAACTGCGACCGTTGTGGTAACAATTTACCGCTTCAGTTGTGGGATGAGTTTAAGATAGTGGTTAAAATGGTGGATGACCCGGAAGTAATGAATATGCAGGAGGAAGACCCCGATATTTATTACATAAGCAGAACGGAGAGCCATTTACACGTTGCTGACTGGATATTTGAGTTTGTTAACCTTAGCATACCCATGCAGAAGATGTGCAGTGAAGAGGAGATGGGCGGGCCACAATGTAACACTGAGGTGCTGGAAAAGCTAAGGAAAATGGAAGAGGAAGCCACAAAGGACAGTAACACGGTGTGGAAAGCACTTGAACAATTTAAAAACCTGGAATAAGTTTTTTTGATCTTGATAAATTAAGAATTATGCCAAATCCCAAACGCAGGCACTCACAGCAGCGCAGTGCAAAAAGAAGAACACATTATAAAGCTGAAGAAGTTACTTTAAGCAAAGATACAACTACAGGCGAATTACATGTACGCCACCGCGCACATGTAAGCGAAGGCAAATTGTTTTACAAAGGAAAGCTGGTGTCTGAAAAAGCGCCATTAAAAGCCTAACTTTAGTATACTGCCAGCGGTTTAAAGTTTACAGTTTGTTGTGTGCAAAATGGCAATTGCTGCAAAGTTATTGTGTAGTTGTTGCAGGCAAAACTGTAAACTAAAAACCGCTACCATAAAGCTGAAATCTGCCTGAATGAACATAGCACTCGACATGATGGGGGGGGACTTTGCACCGCTTGAGGCGGTGAAAGGGCTTAAGCTGTATTTACAGCAGGTAAACCCCGCTGATGGCGCTGCTAATGTTTTATGTGTAGGCAACGAGGCTGAGGTTAAGCCATTGCTTCACCAATATGGACTTGAGGGTGTGGCTGTTGTACACGCCCCGGAGGTGATTGGTTATAACGAGCACCCTACAAAAGCTTTGAAAGAAAAGCAACGTTCTTCCATAGCCATAGGTTTCAACCTGTTGGCAACCGGTAAGGCTGATGCTTTTATAAGCGCTGGTAATACCGGCGCTATGCTTGTTGGTACCATGTACACCATTAAAGCCATACCCGGCATAACAAGGCCAACCATTGCTACGGTAGTACCTACCCTGCATGGAGGCACATCGTTGTTGCTGGATGTTGGGCTTAATGCAGATTGCAAACCCGAATTGCTTAACCAGTTTGCCATATTGGGCAGCCTTTACGCCAAACACATCCTTAATATTAATAACCCCAGGGTGGGATTATTAAATGTGGGCGAGGAGGAAGGCAAAGGCAATTTATTGGCACAAGCTACTTACCCTTTGCTTAAGGAAAACACAGTCATTAACTTTATTGGAAATGTTGAAGGCCGAGACCTTGTAAAAGACAAAGCAGATGTAACTGTTTGCGATGGTTTTACAGGCAATGTGGTGCTAAAAATGGCAGAGTCGTTTTACGATATTGCCGTGGCCCGCAACCTTGAAAACGACGAATACCTGCACCGCTTCCACTACGAAAACTATGGCGGCACGCCCGTACTTGGTGTTGCTAAACCTGTTATAATCGGCCATGGTATAAGCAATGATGTTGCTTTTAAAAATATGATTATCCTGGCAGAAAAGATGGTTGATACCGGTTTTTGCGACACAATAAAGGATGCTTTTCACGCTGAGTAACTTACCCCGGTCGCGCTTTTTTCCCAACGCTCACTTGTACACATTTGTTCACAGCCTTCGTTTTGTCTTTAGCTGTTGTTAATGCTTTTTGTTTTTTATGTAAAAGACTCGTCTTGGCTTATTCAATTATACATTTATCTCTTTTTTAAGAAAAGTACCCTACCTTGCACTACTTTTTCTACGGCATCTGAATGTGCGTTATTCTAAAGCAGGGGCATATTCAGCAAATCAAACATGTTTTCCTCTAAAATTATTCAGATGTCTGTTTCCAAAGAAATTAAGAAAGTTACTACCAACACTTTGCTCAAAATGAAAGCAGCGGGTGAAAGAATATCCATGCTTACTGCATACGACTATTCATTTGCCAAAATATTTGACCAGGCCGGTATCGATGTAATACTGGTTGGCGATAGCGCAAGTAATGTAATGGCAGGCCACGAAACCACCTTGCCTATTACGCTTGAGCAAATGATTTACCATGCTTCATCTGTAATAAGGGGTATTAACCGCTGCCTGGTGGTAGTGGATTTGCCGTTTGGCTCGTACCAGTCAAATTCCGAAGTTGCACTGGCTTCTGCTATACGTATTATGAAGGAAACTGGCGCACATGCCATAAAACTGGAGGGGGGAGAGGAGGAAATAGATTGTGTAAAGCGTATTGTTTCGGCTGGTATACCTGTTATGGGCCACCTGGGCCTTACCCCACAAAGCATTTACAAGTTTGGCACTTATAATGTGCGTGCCAAAGAAGAAGCCGAAGCCAACAAGCTAAAAAAAGATGCCCTGTTGCTGCAGGAGGCGGGCTGCTTTGGTATTGTACTTGAAAAAATACCGGCACTGCTTGCAAAAGAGGTTAGCGAATCGCTAAGTATACCCACCATTGGCATAGGTGCTGGCAATTATTGTAACGGGCAGGTACTGGTAATGCACGATATGCTGGGCATTAATACTGAGTTTAAGCCACGTTTTTTACGGCAGTACCTTAATATGTTTCAGCAGGTTACTGGTGCAGTACAGCAATATGTGGCTGATATTAAAAGCGGCGATTTTCCCAACGAAAATGAATCGTATTAGCTATTTTGCTGGTTTACAACAGGCAAAAAGGTGTTTGAGTTTTGGTGCTGCACGGGCAGTTTAAGCCCGTTGATGTTTTTAACAGCAATATAATTTGCCAAATGTCTGTTAGCAAAGTACACCTTAACCGAAGGGTTTTACCGAAATAATGCTTATGATTGTCTAAAAAAATAGCCCTCCTTATTTTAAAATAAGTAGGTTAGTATAAGCATTAATTTTAGGCAGGTAAAACCGCGTAAATGTTTAAAGACAAGAATAAAACAGTTCAAAAAATTATCAGCACAGTTGCATGGATATGCTTTTTATGGCTGCCATTTATACTGTTCCCGTATAACAGGGATGCTATTGTTACCAAATCTGACTGGTTTCATTTTTTACCCACTGATATTGCCATTGCCTTAAAAAGCGACCGTTTTGTGTATTCTTACATAGTAACCATCCTGCTTATTGTAAATTTCTATTATTTCAACAAGGGGTATCTTATACCCAATATACTCGCCCGCAAAAGGACCATCCCATATATCGCCATTGTTACAGCCTGTTTCTTTTTTTATCTTACCATACTTTATATAATTGTACTCAATTCAAACGAGCATAAGGAGTGGCTTAACTCCATTGAGTTTAAAACATTCATCAAGCAAATGCTTGCCAAAAACCCCAACTATGTACAGCCCAGCCCAAGGTATTTTTCAACCGGGCCAATGGCGTTGTTCCTGTTGTTGTTTGTGGTTGGGTTAGGGTCAAACGTAGTAAACCAGTGGTTTTCAGCAGAGGAGAAGAAAGAAGAAATAAGCAAGCAACAGTTGCAGACAGAATTGTCATTTCTTAAATCGCAGGTAAACCCACACTTCCTGTTTAATTCACTCAACAGTATTTATTCTTTATCTGTAGCCAACAGTAAGCAAACATCCGATGCGGTAATGAAGTTGTCGCGAATATTACGTTATACGCTGGAGGAGGCCAACAACAATATTGTAAACCTTGGGCAGGAAATAGAGTTTTTGCGTAATTATATTGAACTGCAAAAAATAAGGCTTACTGAAAACGTAGGCATCAAGTTTATTACCAAAGGCGATATTGGTTCTGTATCTATAGCCCCCCTTCTCTTAATACCTTTTGTAGAAAACGCCTTTAAATATGGTACCAGCACCCACAATGAATCTAATATTTACGCAGAGATAAGTGTAGAGGGGCGCGAAATTGTGTTTAGCTGCATTAACACAAATTTTCCAATAATGGCATTAAAAAACAAAGGTACCGGCACTGGCATAAGCAATACCAGGCGCAGGCTGGAGTTACTGTACGGTGATAAGCATACTTTAGACATAAAGGAAACCCCGGAAAGTTTTTGTGTTACCCTTACCCTAAAAGCTGTACAACCTGCTTTATTTCCGCAAAATTAAATGTTGACCTGTTTAAAATAGATGATATGAAATGTGTAGCAATAGATGACGAGCCGCTGGCCCTGCAATTGG
>CAZRDD010000361.1:0-5570 GCA_964598675.1 uncultured Parafilimonas sp. | reverse complement strand
GTTGCAGTTTGTAGGTACCATCCGTAACATTAAAATAATCGCCGCCAATAAGTATGTGCTTATCCAATGTGGTTGAAGGTATCTGGTAGGTATTGGGGGTAATACTAAAATGCATATTAACTTTATCCTCATAATCAAGTACCACCTCGTTAAATACCAGCCCTTTGGTAAATACAGCTTTGCGGCTTGCGCCCACACCTGCATAATTTAACTCGGCTTTTAGCGGGCGTGGAAAACCCAGCAGGTTGGTAAGCATACCCTTATCCTCAGCAGCCGTTATTTGTTTAACCCTTAATACATTGTTCCATATGGTTTGCGATGGAGCCTGTATATCAATAAACGTATAAGCTTCATATACCCCTGGCGAAAACGACACTGCATCTTCAACAGGAAAAAGCAATAACGGCAGTGCAAATACCATACTTACATTAAGCCTGTTTGCAGAGGAGTGCTTTTTTAGTTTAAAGTAACCTGCAGCTAAACCGCCAAGGCTTGCCAGTATCAAAAACACAGGCAGCATCATTAACCAGCAGGCCCAGCCTTCAACCGACAGTAATAGTGTAAGCATAAAAAAAGCAACGATTGGCACCCAGGGCATTAACACACGGTAGCGTAAGCTTTTTACTTTTTCAACATCCGACAATGTTACCGTTAATACCCCCATGCCAAATGGCAGGCAAATAAAAAAGGTGAGCGACATTACCGCAATAAAATCGCTAAGGGCATGTACATCAAAAACAAACCGCATTACAAATGCGTATGCTACAGGTATGCCTGTTACTATAAGTATTTTTTTGAGTGCATATTTTTTACGCATAATGCGGTGCCGTTTTTTGTTTGATAAAATTTTTACCAGAAGTGTTTTTGCAAAGAAACAAAAGCTGTTAAAACAAATGATACCGTTTGCGCGGCATTGCGCTTACAATGTTTGTAAAGGCATCATTAAGCAAGGGGTATTTAAATACAAAACCAGCTTCCTGCAATTTTGTGGGCAATACCCAGCGGCTTTTAAGCAACAGTTCTGTTTCGGTACCAATTACAGCCGCACCTATTTTTAGCATCCAGGCATACGCGGGCATGCCAACCTTATGCCCTGTTACCTTGCGCAGAGTTTGCATAAATGTACTGTTGGTAACAGGGTTACGGGCGCTTACATTATAAACACCCTCTAGTTGGGTTTTCTCAAACATAAAATCAACTGCACGGCAAATATCTTCTGCATGCACCCAGCTATACATTTGTTTACCGCTGCCCTGCTTGCCGCCCAGGCCAAACTTGCATAGGTTTAGGTAAGGCACCATAACGCCCCCGTTACCCAATGTTACGGCCATACGCAAGGCTATTTTGCGCGTAAAAGGCGTACGCTGGTTAAAAAATGTTTTCTCCCATAGCTTGCATACCTGCACACTAAAGTCATTTTCTATCTCACCTGTATACTCATCCTGCGGCCTGTCTTCAGCATGCCTGTATATAGTGGCAGAGGCTGCATTAATCCATAGCTTTGGTGTTTCAGTTGCTTTTTGTATGGCCTCGCCAATGGCTATGGTAGCATTAACCCTGCTGTCAAAAATTTCCTGCTTGTTTTTTGGGGTATAACGGCAGTTTACTGATTTACCGGTAAGGTTTATTACCACATCTGCACCATCAAGTTCTGCACACCAGTCGGCGGCATCCTTTCCATTCCATTGCACCAGACGTATATTGTTTTTTACAGCGTCGCTATACCTTACGTTGCCAAAATTGTTGTTGGCTGTTGTACTTGTATTGCGTGTAAGTATAACTATGCTGTTATTTTCACCAAAATATTCTGCAAGGCTATGGCCTATAAAACCGGTGCCACCTGCTATAATAATTTTACTGTTTTTCATAACTCATTATTTTATGTAAGAAAGAGGGCGTTTGCGTAAGTGTAATATTTCGGCAATGCAGGTACAGGTGTATAAAGTTGCCATTAATGGTAAGATGTATGGAAGCAAATACATTTCTGTAAGCAGCATATATGGAATGATAAAACCATACAATGGCAGTACAACAATTACTACACCAGCAAATACATATTTATTGTACACCGCCTTAAAATAATGGCTGCTTATGATGCGGTGTATTACTAAACTTATTATAAACCAGGTACCTGCAAAGCTTATGTACATCATCTTCCAGCCTGTGTTTGCCGCTGCCGCATACACTGCAACAATTAACAGCATTATCTGTGCAACTGCATCCCATTTCCGGTAATAGTGTTTCATATCTTATTGTATTTTATTTATTGAATTTTCAATAAATATTGAAAATTAACTGTCAAATAAATCCCGCCAGTAAGGCGGGACTCATTACAAACACACAAAACAAACTATTTAAATAACTTTAAGAAACTGCCCCAAAACCAGTTTTCCTCCGCTTTAATCATTGTATCCATCATCTTATCGGCCTGGCCTGCAAACTTCTTTATGTTTTCCACCGCTTCGGTAAACGCTTTTACTTCCGGGTCTTTCTTATCCCCCTCAAGGTTGCTTATGGTGCTTAATACCTTAACCATGGGGTCAAGCTCGCGCTTTTTGCGCTCATACATTATACGCATTGCCACCTTCCAAATATCTTTCTCAGCCGAAAAATATTCCTTTCTGTCGCCCGGCACAATTACTTTTTGCACAAGGTCCCAACTCATCAATTCTCTCACATTCATATTAGCATTGCCCCTGCTTATGCTTAACTGCTCCATTATTTCATCGGTACTCAAAGGCTCACTGGCCACCAACAGCAGGGCATGTACCTGCGCCATAGTGCGGTTTATGCCCCACTGGCTACCCAATACTCCCCAGCTTTGTATAAACTGCTGTTTGGCTTCTGTTAAATTCATATGTCAAAGATAAAATGTTATTTCTGAATTTTCAAAACTTATTGAAACTTAAATTTTACACATTTGTTTACTCAGTCGACACCTGGAAGGTTACAGACTGCTTTTGCCTGTACAACACATTTTTTCCGTCTATTGAAGCGGGCTGCCATTTACCTCCGTCTTTTATTATCCTGAACACTTCATTATCGGCACTCCATTCACACGATTTTGCGAGCATCATATCAATTGGCATACCCTCTTTGTTTACGGTAAACGAGATGATTACATTACAAGACCCAGCGCGAATAATATTTTGAAAACGTTCTGGTGTTTTGAGATTTTTTACGAGATATTGTGACCACCCTTTTTCTCCCCCTTTATATGCTGCACCTACATAAATATGTTCATCTTTTGCAGTATCTTTTTGCTGCTCCGGCTCTTTTATGCTTCCATCGGGGTAATATTCACGCCCGGTTAAATAGTCTGCCTTTTTTATTCTCTTGCCGTGTTCATATATAACAGCGCTAACAGCCTTACCTGTATCATTGTAAGTATACCAGTTGCCATCTTTTTTGCCATCAACAACATCGCCCGAACTATCAAGTCTGCCATCTTTAGTATACCAGGCAAAAACTCCATTGGGAATTGTAAGCTGCGGGTCCTTATAACATTCCTGCTTTACCATAGGGCCAAATTTTTGATAATACCTGCAATAATATTCTGTATCGGTTGCCGCATTAACCTGCATAAAATATACAGCTTCATCAAAACTTTTTGCAGAGGACCAGTCGCTTTTAAAAATATAAATCTCATCATTTTTATTTTGACCATTTACAGTAAGCGACAATAAAAGCAATACAACTATTGCTGCATAAAATTTGAACATATACATGGGTTTTGTTGAATAGATAGTGCTATTGATTGTTGATGATGACGTTACTAACTGATGATTTTAATACAAGTTAAGTATGCTAATTTGTATGTGTTTTTTTACGTAAGAAAAAAATTTATTTTTAAATATTTTATACAGTATGCAACATATAATACAATTAAATGTTAGTTTGCACTCATTATTAAATTTTCAGCATATTTTATCCTAAAAGGCCTTAATTTTCAATAAAAAAGCCTAAAAACAGTTGAGAATCATTGCTGCATGAATAAAATGTGTTTAACTTAACATTTTAATAATAAATACTAATCCCATGGCAAAAGCAAATACAAAGAAAGCTGCTAAAAAAGCTGCGCCCAAAAAGGCTGCAAAAAAAGTTGTAAAGAAAGCTGCTCCCAAAAAAGCTGCTAAAAAAGTAGCTAAAAAAGCTGCAAAGAAAGCTGCTCCTAAAAAAGCTGCTAAAAAAGTAGCTCCTAAAAAGGCTGCTAAAAAAGGTGCTAAAAAAGTAGCTCCTAAAAAAGTTGCAAAGAAAGCTGCTGCTAAAAAAGCTGCTCCTAAAAAGGCTGCTAAAAAAGTAGCAAAGAAAGCTGCACCTAAAAAAGCTGCTAAAAAAGCAGCCCCTAAAAAGGCCGCTAAGAAAGCTGCTCCCAAAAAGGCTGCACCTAAAAAAGCTGCTAAAAAAGTAGCCCCTAAAAAAGCTGCTAAAAAGAAAGTTGCCCCAGTAGTTGAACCAACACCAGCACCAGTAGCTCCTTCTGAAGCACCTGCATCTGAAGCATAAGCTTCTTAACAGTTTAAAAAAATAATAAAGCCTCCTGCAAAACAGGGGGCTTTTTCTTTGCATACGCCTGTGCAAAACACATTACACCCTCATTTGCAAAAGTGCTTGATGCTGTGTAAATAATAAGGCCCCTGCTGTTGCAGGGGCCTTTAAGAATATTTGTAGTATTGCATTGTTATATCATCATGCGTAATGGTTCTTCCAACAAACTCTTTAAAGTAAGTAAGAATGCAGAACCTGTTGCGCCATCTACCACGCGGTGGTCGCAGCTAAGGGTTACACGCATTACATTGCCTGGTACCACCTGGCCGTTTTTAACAACGGGCTCATTAGATATACCACCTATAGCAAGTATACATGCATCAGGCGGGTTGATGATAGCAGTAAACTGCTCAATGCCATACATGCCTAAGTTAGATATAGTAAAGGTGCTGCCTTCCCAATCAGATGGCTGCAGTTTTTTATCTTTTGCTTTTTGTGCAAAATCTTTTACCTCCGCAGCAATCTGGCTAAGAGATTTTGTATCAGCAAACCTTACAACAGGTACCAGTAAACCTTCATCAACAGCCACAGCAACACCAATGTTTACGTGGTGGTTAATGCGTATTTTATCGCCCAGCCAGCTGCTGTTAACTTTAGGGTGTTGCTTAAGGGCAACTGCTGTTGCTTTTAATACCAGGTCGTTAAAGCTTATTTTTACTTTGCTTACTTCATTTAGTTTACCCCTTGCTGCAACACATGCATCCATATCAATGGCCATGGTAAGGTAAAAATGCGGTGCAGTAAACAAGCTTTCGCTAAGCCTGCGTGCAATGGTTTTACGCATTTGCGATACAGGTACTTCTTCAAAGCTTACTGTGCCGGCAGGTGCAGCAGGTACAGCTGGTTTGGCGGCAGCAGGTGCTGGTGCAGTTGCAGCAGCAACAGGGGCAGGTGCAGCGGCTGGTTTAGCAGCAGGCACAAAGCTGTCAATGTCATTTTTAATAATCCTGCCATTATCGCCCGAGCCTTTTACATATTTAAGGTCTATGCCTTTATCTTCTGCAATTTTTTTGGCCAATGGC
>CAZRDD010000360.1:0-5579 GCA_964598675.1 uncultured Parafilimonas sp. | reverse complement strand
CAAAACGGCTGGGCGACGGGCGTTGTTGCGCACAATACTATCACTAACTTTGGGCTGCATTTTTGATGGCCTGCGGCAGCAAGTGCCAGTCAGAGACTGGCTGTTATTAAACCTCCAGAGAGCCGCTATCGCTAAACTCTCTGGAGAGCGTGAATACT
Source organism: uncultured Parafilimonas sp. (assembly GCA_964598675.1). Classification (GTDB taxonomy): domain Bacteria; phylum Bacteroidota; class Bacteroidia; order Chitinophagales; family Chitinophagaceae; genus JABDFW01. The sequence continues at coordinate 5,421 of CAZRDD010000360.1, read as the reverse complement.
TTTTGTTTTTAAAGGACTTTTAAGTGAGCGGGTGAAGCACAGTCATTAAATATTAACTATGAAAGAGAAAGAAATTGTTAAAGAAATATGTAAGCAGCTTAATGGGAAGATGGAAAAATTGGGTTATGAATTTAATAAAAGATGGGGAAGTTATAGAAAGTTTGATCCGCATGAACAGTTATACTTTGAAATTGCTTTCCTTTTTTTAGATTCTGTGGACATTGGGACAAATTCTAAATCTAAATACTTAGAGATATTCCTTGATATCTATCACATACCCACATCAAAACTATTGTTTGAAACAATGACAAGAGGTAAAAATCTTGACTCCTTTTTTTACTTCAAAATAGTCGGAAATATGCTGTCTGATATTGTGATGAATCCCGATTGGTGTAATTACACAAACAGGAATAATCATAACTATTTTAAACTGGAGTTTGTTACCGAAAACGACATAATATGCAGGTCTAATGAAATTCTTGATCTTGTACATAAATATTCAATACCTTTTTTTGAGAAACTTAATAGCGCAGAGAAAATAAAGGAAGCACTTGATTGTTGTTATGATAAAGGAATTGTTTTGCACAATGTTAATAATGAAAGATTATTTGCATTAGTTTCTTTATTGTTTCATTTTAACGATCCGCAAAAGAATGAAAACATACGACGGATAAAGGATTACTTTCTTTATGTTAATAACAATAGGGCAATGCTTGAGTTATCTGCATTAATTCAAAAATTGGAGAATAACTAATTTCCTGCTTCCGATAGTATGCGATGTGAAATAAAAGCTGCAGGTGCTATCCGATTACTATGGTTAAAAGAAATATTTTTGCCCCTGCTCATTGAAGAGTTCTTTTAAGGAAAAAAGCGTGTACGCTCTCCGAAGTGTTAAGCTTTAGCGCCATTTTGGAGACTTTATAATAGCCGGTCTTCGACTGGCACGTGCTGCCACAGGCTCTATGCCTTAAGCTTTTTATTCGCATGCAACGCTTCCAGGAGCAGGGGACTGCAATTCGGTTGTTGTACGTGCGTTGTGGCGCAGAATACTATTGTTATATTTTAGCGGCTGCTTTATTAGTAGCCATTAAATAGGTAAGATGCTTATATTAGGCAACTCTATGGCGTGGCAGGTGGCAGCGACCTGAATTTTAATAAATATCTTATTATGGATGAAGTTTTTTTGCAGTGTTTTGATGACTTTTCACTAAAACTTAATTTGAACAATCGTAAAATAGTAAAAGACTTTTTGAGTATTACCACAACTGGATGGTATAGTGTTGTGCAAAATAAAATATCAGCCTTGTGCCTTACTAAAACGGATGATTATCTTTTATTTGGCGACGTTAAAATTGTGATTAAGGAAAATTTTAATGCTAGATGGGTAGTTGTAAAAGATCAAAATGTATTCGAATTATTTGAAGATTCTACATTAATCCTTAGTTTTTCGTATTTTTTAGTGAATGGCAACGATTTAGATCGCTCAAATTTATTCGGATTCGTTGAGCAAGAAGACTTTAACTGGGGGGGATTTTTATCAAATTTGATTAATGATAGAGAACGGAGGAATTTGATTAAAGCAAATTTAAGATGGTAACCTCCTGCTATCCTCAACATTAGCGCAGCGCTCTTAGCTTGTTTTACAATAGCCGGTCTCTGACCGGCACTTAGTTGTTTGCCATGTTTCGCATGCCCCCGGCTTGCGTAAAGTGTGTTACGAATACAGTGAGTTGAATATGATAGTCGGCCTACCGTACTCAACTATTCTCAGCGTTAGCGCAAAGTTCTTAGGATGTTTTATCATAACCAGTCTCCCACCGGTACCAGCCACCTCAGGTTGTGTGTCCTAAGCATTTTACTCGCACTAAACTCTTCCATTAACAGTAACCGCATCCTTTACTTCAATATACCCTCATTCCCCTTTGCGCAAGACATTTTTGGCAGCAACTTTATTTGCCAGCATCTTTATAAGGTAAAACAGCAGCAGGCCAGCAGGCAGGCCGCTAACGGCCCAGGCGCATACAGCTTCTGCAATTACCATAAAGGTGCTGTGCAAAGCACCGGTAAAATTGGTGCTGAAGTTTTGGGCAATACTGCTTAAGGTAACACAGGGCTGGTGTGCGCCAAATATAAAGCTGCCTAAGCGTGTGTAGGGTACAAACAGTATTATTTGCAGGGGCCATGCAGCGTAATTAAAAGCCATTACCACGGCAAAATTGCAGCGCAGTAAAAAAGTGGCAGCCATTGCCAGCAGCGTTGGTACAAAAAAGAAGGGGAACAGCCCGATGAGCAACCCCGCCGTAATGCTTAAAGCCAGTGTTTGCGGGGAGAGGCCGCTGGTAAGGTGTTTTTTAATACGCCCAAAAAATACACTTAAAAAAGCCGGGTAAGCGTACATTGTTTTATACGTTTTGCTGCACAAATTTAGCCCGGTAAATATGGTGCAGGCCAATACCTGTATTAAGTAATGTTTATTTAAACTGCCGGTGATTAAGTGGCGTTATTGCAAGCATCGTACCCAACAAAAAAGGCTGCTTCACTTGAATGAAGCAGCCCCATGTTATATGTTTTAAGCGATATTACTTATCGCCTTTGGTTTTGTAATGCTCCTTGCGTATTTCATCTTCATCATCCATGTCTGGCCCTTTTTCAATCTTACGCCAGTCAATGGTGCGGTTATAACGCTTCATAGCCTGTTGAGCATTAAACACCTCGGTGGAGGGGTACACAAAATTGTAAGGGGTAAAGTCGGGCTTGTTGGTAAAAAAGTCCTGCAAAAGGGTGGCAGTAGCATCGTACTGGTTTACATACGGTACATTTAAAATGGTGTAGATGGTTTTTAGTATTGAGCCAAAGTTTGCATGCGTGTGCGATACATAGCCGTGTTTAACATAAGGGCCTGCCAGCATCAGAACGCTTCTGTGTGCATCAATGTGGTCAACACCACCCTGTGGGTCATCTTCTGTAATCACCACCAGCATATTCTTCCAGTACGGCGTGCGGGAGAGGAAGTGCAGTATGCGGCCAACGGCAAGGTCGTTATCGGCCACAAAGCTGTGGTAGGTGGGGTAGCCATCTTCCGGCCTGGGGCCAGCGGTATGGTCGTTAGGTACCTGCATGGTAATAAGCTGTGGCATTTTTGCTTTGCCTTTCAGCCACATTTTGGTAAACTCATGCTCAAACTGCTCCATCCTGAACTGGTCTGGTATATTGGTGTTAAAGCCAGCGTAGTTGTGGCTGGTGCGTGGCCAAAGCGCTTTTTGCATAGGCACCATTACGCCATGGGCAGCGCCGGTGGCGGTATCCATCCATTCCTCGCGCACGTGGGCTGTTTCGTTGGCTTCGCCAAAGTTGTAGAACGATACATGGCTGCGTTCCATCGCCTCCCAAAGGCCGCCCCTTTCGGCGTAGTCTTCGGGGTCCATGCTGCCGGTGCTGCCGGGAAACCTTCTGCCTGGTGCCTTTGAAAATATTTTAGCGTTCTGGTCAACACTGCTGTTGGTTTCCACCCACTCATTGGGTATAACGCCCATCATCCAGTGGTGGCCGTGTATGGAGGCATCGCTGTCGCAATAAAAGTTATCGCTGTAGGCAAACTGTTTGGCCGCTTTTAAATGGTTGGGGGCTACATTAACATGGCTGGCAACGTAGGTAGATGATTTAATGTTAACATTAACGCCAAAACGTGCCAGGGTTGAGTCGCCCAGGCCATCGGGCAACTGGCCAAAAATTTCGTCGTACGATCGGTTTTCTTTCGTAATGTAAACAATGTATTTAATGGGGCTTTGGCGTATGTTTACGGCAGGCGGCACCGGGTTAGTGCCATCATCGGCCACCGTTGTTTTTACAAAAGTATTGCTTACGCACTGGCTGGTATAGGTGGCAAGCTGTGCCGCATCCGGCACCGGTATTTTTTGAAAAGTACCCAGCTGAATATCGCCAATATACGTGCCCTGTACTGGTACAATAAAGTGGTAGCCGCCATTGGGCCCAGCGCCGTAGCCACGGCAGGTAATAACATATATTTCTTTTTCATCGGGGCTAAGCTGCACCCTGGCTGGCCCCCAGCCGGTGGGTATAAGCCCTTTGGTAACGTGTTTTTCCACATCAATAACCGCTACGGCATTAAAGCCTAACAGGGTGGTATACAGCGTTTTTTCGTCTTTGCTAAGGGTAATGCCAAACGGCAGCAGGCCGCGGTAGTGGTCAATCAGGCTGTCAACATGTATGGCTATATGGCCAACAATTTTGTGGTTGCGGTAGTCAATCACCGAAATATTATCGTTGCTGGCATTGCTAACATAGGCATACTTGCTGCCCACCGCAATGCTGTTGGGGCTGGCACCGCCCACCACTTCGGCACCTTCCACCATCTGGCCAATCTGGTGGCCGGGTTTGTATTTATCAATTACTTTGTTGGTGGCTAAGTTTATGCTGTAAACGCTCATAGCCTCCTTTGCCAGCGGACTGCCCACACCGGGTATTTTGCGCCCCTTCCAGGTATAGCCGTTAATTGATTGCGGGGTGTTGTTGCCGTAAGGGTGCCAGGGCAGCATAAGGCTGTCGTAGTTTTGGGGCGTGGCACCCGTTATAACAGGGTAGGCATACATGCCCACGTTGGCTACAAAAGCAATAGTATGGTCGGGGCTGAGGGCGAGGCCAAAAGGCAGCCTGCCGGTGGGTATGCTGGCGGTAATTTTGCGGGTAGCCAGGTCAATACGCACCAGGCGGTAATTATCCCTGTCAAGCACCAGCAGTTCATCTTTGCCATTGCTGTTGTTAAGCAAAAGGTCGCTGGTAAAGCTGTCCTGGTAGTTGGTGGTATCGTTGGGGGCTGCACCGTTCAGCGAGAGGGAATCCAGCCGCTGCATGGTAGCAATATCGTACACAATAACAGCGCCGTTATCGCCGCCGCTAAGGTAAACTGTTTTGGAATCGGCAGAAAAAGCAACGCCCAAAAACGAGCTGCTGGAGAGAGGCGAGGTTATTTTGCCATCGTAGCTGGGTACCCTTACATGGTTGAGCGTGGCATTTTTTATAATGGTAAAAACGCCGTTGTGCAGGGTAACGGTGGTGGCACCATCGGGCGAAACAGCCATGCCAAAAGGGTCGTGCTCAATTTGTATGGTGGTGCCTGCGGGGGTGGCATAGCGGCCGCTGGGCAATACGGTATGCCCTGTTTTGTTTATTTGGGTATACTCGTTGCTGCCGGGCACCGTTAAAACATTATAAGTTTTTTGTGCACTGCAATACCCTCTGCATAAAAGCAGCATTGCCGCCAACACAGCGGTTTTAGAGAACTTGCTCATAAATAATGGATTAAGTAACATTTGGGAGGTGTAAATGTAACTGAAAGATACGGGTTGGAGCACTGTTTACAATAAGATAATGGGGCGGGGGGGCAATAAAATAAAGCAGGTG